>CAJFNE010000013.1 GCA_904393855.1 uncultured Oscillibacter sp.
GGTGATGGAGAGCTGCCGCTCCAGGGCCGCGCCGGACTCCAGCGGGAGAACGCCGGGCCGGTCAAAGGGGCCGCCGGCGGCCGGATAGCCGGTCCAGGGCTCGATGCAGGCAAAGGGGGTGTCCCCCGGCGTCCCCCAGAGAAGGACGTGGGGCCAGCCCGCCGTGTCCACCTGGACGCTCCGCCCATCGCCCCGGTCCAGGCGGAACCAGGCGGAGGATGGGCGCTCCAGGTGGAGGCTGTCGTTGTCAAAGACGCCGGGGACGAGGGGCATCCGGTCCCCGAAGCCGGGGATATCCGGCTGCTCCGCCCGGATGGCGCTGCCTGCCGGGGCCAGAAACCCCGGGTGGAAGCCGAATTGCAGGGGCATGGGCTCCCCGCCGGTATTCCCGATCCGGTACGCCAGGGTGAGACATTGTCCCCGCAGGGTATACCGCGCTGTCAAATCAAAGGGCCAGGGCCAGCGCTCGTCCCCTGTCGAGACCTCCAGCCCCAGGGTGAGGGCGTCCGGGGCCCGCTCCACCAGGCGGTGTTCACGCTCCCGGACAAAGCCGTGGCGGCCCGGGGCGTAGCGCCTGCCGCCGTGGGTAAAGGCCTCCAGCGCGCCGCACCAGGGGCAGCAGACCGGGGCGCTCCAGCCCCAGACCTCCCCGCCGGGCCAGAGGTACTCCGCGCCCTGGAAAACAAGGGATTTCAGCTCCGCCCCCCGGGAGCTGACCCGGGCGGACAGGATGCCGTTTGAGAGTTCGTAGTCCATATCACACAAAACACATGGCAAGATTGTAGCAGCTGATGGCCGTGATAACGGCCATGATCCCCAGGAAGAGCCGGTCCACGCCCCGGTTGGTGAGGCGTGCGCTGATGCTCCGGCCCAGGATGCCCCCCAGCACGCCGCCCACGCACATGGCGATGAGCACGAACCAGTCGAACGATGGCACGGTGCCCCGGACCAGGGTGTTCAGGAAGCTGGCCGCCTGGGAGAAGAGGATGATGTACAGGGAGTTCAAGGCGGCGGTCTTGGAGTCCATGGAGAAGCAGAAGGACAGGATCGCCAGATTGATGGGCCCGCCGCCGATCCCCAGGAAGGAGGAGAGCAGACCCAGGGAGAGGCCGATCCCCACGCAGAGGGCAGAATTCTGTACGCTGTGGGTTTTGACATGGTCCCGCTTCAGGGTGTAGACGAACACCCCCGCGGTCAGGAGGATCATGAGGCTCTGCTGGGCGATGTCCACGGTGACGCCGCCGGCGGCGCGGACCGCTTCAAAGATCTCCTTGCCCAATACGCCGCCCACCGCCGCGCCGACAGCCAGCAACGTCCCCCGGCGCCGCTCCACATGGACGGAGCCGCCCCGGGAGCGGAGCATGCTGGTGATGGTCATGGCCAGCACGGTGCAGCCGGAGAGGAAGCTCACCGTGGCCACCCCCATGCCGGAGACGGCGTCCAGGACGGGCTTGATGATGACGCCGCCCCCCACGCCGCTGATGCCGCCCGCGGTGGTGGCCGCCAGGCAGATGAGAAAGTATCCGATGGCCTGGATCATGGGTTACCGGAGGGACACAAAGCGGCTGTCATAGTCGCCGATGAGGGGCATGCAGTAGTCCCGGAACGCGTCGGTGACGCCGCCAGGGGTGATCCACTCCAGGGGGAAGGTCTTCTCCGCGTTGGCCACCTCCGCCAGAGGGACCAGGGTGGTCTCGCTGTGGTATCCGCCCTCCCGCCGGGTCTGGAAGCCCACCATGTAGCCGGTTTTGCCCTCCACGGCGCTGCGCACGGCAGTGGCGCCGGCCACTTCCGCCTCCTCCCGGTCCACCTGGCTCATGAGGGCCACGGATACCCGGCCCAGCAGACCGGGCTTCTCGCTGCGGGACTTGATCCCTGTCTCGGCCATGATCATGTCGCTGAGAGTCTGGGCGGCGCCGCCGGGCACCTTGTGGCCAAAGCCGTCCACAATGCCGCTGTCCGCCACCGGCGCGCCGCCGGCGTAGTGGATGCCCTCGCTGACGGTGACCAGCAATCCCCGGCCCCTGGCCCACTTCTCCCGGACGGCGGCAAGGAACTCCTCCTTGTCAAAGTCCGTCTCCGGCAGGTAGACCAGGTGCTCGCAGGGCATCAGATGGGCGAAGAGGGCGCTGGCGGCGGTGATCCAGCCGGCGTTGCGGCCCATCAGCTCCATGACCACCACGTGGATGGGCAGGGACGCGGCGTCCTGGGCCAGCTCCAGGGCGCTGACAGCGGCGTACTTGGCCGCGCTGCCAAAGCCGGGGCAGTGGTCCGTCACCGCCAGGTCGTTGTCAATGGTCTTGGGGATGCCGATGACCCGCAGCTCGTACCCGGACTGGCAGGCCAGCTGATAGACCTTGTTGCAGGTGTCCATGGAGTCGTTGCCGCCGTTGTAGAAGAAGTAGCGGATGTTGAATTTCTGGAAGCACTCCAGCACAGCGGGGTAGTCCGCGTCCGTCAGCTTCCGCCGGCAGGAGCCGATGGCGGAGGCGGGAGTACGGGCCAGCAGATCCAGCTGTTCTTCCGGGACCGCTCCCAGGTCGATCAGGTCCCCGGCCAGGATGCCCTCGGCGCCGAAGCGGGCGCCGTAGATGGCCTCGATCTCTCCGTGCCGCTTGGCCTCCCGCACCGCCCCCAGCAGGGAGCTGTTAATAACGGGGGTGGGACCGCCGCCGTGGGCGATCAGCATATTACCTTTCAGCATTGCGCACACCTCCCATCAGACCGTGCTGAGGTCGTCGTCCGCCATGCACAGGTGGACGGCGCCCAGCTTGAACGTCTGGGGCAGGGCGAGAATCCTGGGATTCGGCCCCGTGAATTTCCGCATGGCGTCACTCAGCGCCTCCTCAAAGGTGGCGCGGGTCTTGAGGCCCATGCCCCGGGCGATACCCGGCTCCTGGGCCCCCACGATATAGATGGCGGCGGTGTTCATCTCCGCGATGTGGCCGCAGCTCATCATGGAGAACCCGTGGAAGGGGTGGAAGGCGTTGCAGTAGCGGTACTTGCGGATATACTCCGGGTTGGTGGCGAAGTACTCCCCATAGCGGTCCATGTCCGGCAGGATCTGCATGTAGTCGTGCTGGAACATCTCATAGAGCTCCCGCAGGTAGGGCCACCGCTCGTCGTGGAAGTAGCCGTTGCAGATGGAGGAGCAGATAATCACGCAGTTCTCCTTCATGACCCGCTTGTGGCGGATCACCTGGGCGGAGAGGGCCTGCATCATCTGGATGGGGTTGGTGCCCATGCCGTTGCCGTAGTGGAAGTCCTGGGGCATGCCGAACACCATGATGTCGTACTTCTCCTTGGCGTAGGGCACGTAGGTGCGTCGGTTGGCCACCTCCCAGCTGGCGGGCTGCATCTCCTTGGCATAACCGGAGAAAATGGCGATCTGCCGGGAGGAGGTGTCCAGCACCGCGTCGCAGCAGAAGAAGGGATGTCCCATTTTCTCCTCCATGTGCATGCCGATCTGGTCGAACTTGGTTCGCATGAGGCTGTGGCCGGAGACCGGCGTGAAGTCGTTCCGGTGCATGACCTGGGGCACATGGTGGCTGGCGATGCTGCGCCAGTGGGTGATGCCGGTGGCGCAGTGCTTATAGCCGCCGGAGTAGCCGCCGTAGGGGTTGCCCTGGGTGTGGCCGATGAGGATGGGGAGGTCGCAGTCGTAGACGTACTTGTTCATCAGCACCGGGTCGCCGGCGGCGGTGGTGCCCAGGTCCACCATGTGGTCGTAGTCCTCGCTGTCGTGGCTGGTGATCTGGTGGGAGTCGTAGAACTCATTGAAGAGGTCGTCTCCCAGGATCTTTTTCATCTCCGGCACCGTGGCCCGGGGATGGAGGCCGTTGGAGATCAGGAGCAAAATGTCCTTCTTCTCCACGCCGGCGGCGTAGAGCTCGTCCAGGCAGGCCCGGATGCTGACCTTCCGGTGGCTGGTGGGCTGGACGCCGCCCTTGACGATGTCGGGGATGACGAAGACCACGGTCTTGCCGGGGCCCGCCAGCTCCCGCAGGGGGGGCATGCCCAGGGGATGGCGGATGGACTCCAGGGTGGCGTTGTAGAGACTGTCCCAGTCCTGGGGCAGGCAGGGGGGATCGGGCACGGTGGCGCCGGGGATAAAGACGTCGGTGCTGTCGGGCAGCTGGGCGCTCATCAGGCCGTTGCCGTATTCAAAATCCAGCTTCATGGGGATTCCTCACTTTCCAAGGTAGGTGCGGATGATTTCCAGGTACTCGTCGGGATACCAGCCGATCTCGCCGGTAAACCGGGTCAGGGCGATGAGCCCGCCGTCAATCTCGTCGATGGAGGCCAGCATCTCCGCGTTGTCGGTCTTGAGACCGCCGCCGTAGACCACGTCCATGCCGCCGGTGCGCTCCTTGACGAAGCGGGCGATCCTGGTGATATAGTCCTTGCCGGCGGGCGTCTTGCCGGGGCCGATGGACCACACCGGCTCGTAGCCGATGACCACGCGGCTCCTGTCCGCGCCGGCCAGGCCCTCGTCCAGCTGACGGCCCAGCACCTCCTGCCACTGGTCCTGCTCCTCGCTCTTTTCACCGATGCAGAAGAGCACGTCCAGCCCCCGCTCCGTGGCCCGGAGGACCTCCTGGTTGAGGAGGCGGTTGGTGGCGGAGGGGTCCTTCACCCCGGCCTCGGCGAGAATGTCGTTCAGGTTGTTCCGCTCCTCGCAGTGGCCGATGATCACGCAGTCACAGCCCAGGGCCTTGGCGGCGGAGGCGGGGCGCAGGGTGGTGAAGGCGCCGAAGTTGCCGCCCACGGCGGTGTCCGCCCGGTGGACCCCCTGGCAGCCGATCCGGACGGGGCTGCCGTCTTTCTTTGCCGCCGCGGCGCCCAGCAGGTGGGCTTCCGGGAAGAACTGGGCGAACTCCACCTCGCTGGGGTCGTACTGGGCCAGGGCGTCCTGGGTACTGCTCACCACCCAGGCGCCCCAGTCAGCGACGGGAGCGATGCGGTTGACGCCGCCGTATTCCGCGGGGACATCAAAGCGCTTGAGGTTCAGATACAGATGCTTCATCTTCCCCACCTCACTTCGCGTAGAATTCCTTCATGTCCTCCAGGGTCTTCATTTCCACCAGGGGGGCCTTGCCGTAGGAGCCGAAGTTCACGATCAGGGAGCCCACGGCCTCCTTCACGCCGGCCTCCACCCGGCTCATCAGCAGCGCCACGTCGTCGTCGGGCACGCTGCCGGTGAGGACGGTGTCCATGATGGGCGGGAAGAACACCCGGGGGTCAAAGGCCTGCTTCTTCTCCTCCAGCAGCTGGTAGACGCCGCCGATGGAGGGGCTCTTCTGGAGCTCCGGCCGCTGGGCGAACAGCTCCTTCATGTTGCGGGTCACCGCCAGGCGGATGTCCGTGTCCACGTTGATCTTGCGGATACCGCAGGGGATGGCGGCCATCAGCTCGTCCACGGGGATGCCGTAGGCGTTCTGGATGTCGCCGCCCAGGTCGTTGATCTCCTTGACGATATACTGGGGCACCGTGGAGCTGCCGTGGCTCACCAGGGCGCAGAAGATCCCTAAGCGGTTGACGCACTCCTTGATGGCAATGGCGATCTCCTTGCGGAGCTTGGCGTTCTTGCCCTTGTTGGCGCCGTGCTGGGTGCCGTAGGAGATGGCGAGCGCGTCCACGCCGGTCTCCTGAATGAACTTCACCGCGTCCAGGGGGTTCGTGTAGGTGGAGGTTTCGGCGAACACGTGGTCCTCCTGGCCGCCCAGCACGCCCAGCTCGCCCTCCACGCTGACGCCCAGGGCGTGGGCGTACTTCACCACCTCCCGGGTCAGTTCGATGTTCTGCTCCAGGGGCAGGGAGGACCCGTCGATCATGACGGAGGTATAGCCGCCGTCGATGGCCGCCACGCAGGAGTCAAAGTCCTTGCCGTGGTCCAGGTGGAGCACGATGGGGATGGGAGAGTTCTCCCCGTACTTCTTCACGGCGTCGGCAATGCGGCGGGCGCCGATCTTCTTGTCCTCCAGGGTGCCGTTGGCAAAGTCCACCCGACCGCCCATGAAGGCGTTGGCCAGGTCCGCCCCCTGCAAAATGGCGGGAGAGCGGAAAGTCTCGTGCATCTCAATGACGGCCTTGGCCTGGGCCACGGCGTTGACGTTGAACGCCCCCTGGGCGTAGTTGTGTTTCTCGGCGGCCTCCAGGACGGGGCGAAGCGGAATCAGCGGCATAATCAATTCCTCCTTTATGAATTCACACAGTCGTTTGCGGCGGTATAGACGTTCTCTCCCGCCGACCAGGTTTGCAGAACATCCAGCTCCTCCGAGAGGACCACGAAGTCCGCGTCCTTGCCCACGGCGATGTCGCCGCGGCGGTGGTCCTCCCCAATGAGCTTCGCAGGGTTTTGGGTGAGCAGGCCCAGGACTTTTTCCGGCGGCGCGCCGGTGAAGCGGGCGATCTTCTTCACCGCCTGGGCCAGGGTGAGGGTGGAGCCCGCCCGGATATCAGTTCCGGTGATCTTGGCGTCGCCGTCGGTGACGGTGACGGGGTTGATGCCCAGCATATACTCCCCGTCGGGCAATCCCGCGGCCTGCATGGAGTCCGTGATGGCCACCACCTTGTCCCAGCCCTTGCAGGCCAGCAGCATGCGCACCGTGCCGGGGTGGAGATGGCGGCCGTCGCAGATGGCCTCGCAGTAGACGGGCCGCTCCAGCACCGCGCCCATGACGGCGGGGCGGTGCTGGTGGAAGAGGCTCATGACGTTAAACGTGTGGGTGCAGGCGGCCACGCCCCGGTCGATGGCGTCGATGGCCGTCTCGTAATCGGCGTCCGAGTGGCCCATGGCCAGAACGCACGAGCCCCGGAGCTGGCTGATCATCTCCGGCACGCCCTGTACCTCCGGGGCCACGGTCATATACCGGACCCGGCCGCCGGCCCTGGTCTGATAGCGCCGGAAGAGGGCGGCGTCCCCCTCCCGCAGGAGCTCGGGGGGCATGGCCCCCTTGTACTTCAGGCAGAGGAACGGTCCCTCCAGGTGGATGCCCAGGCATTTCGCGCCGGGCGTGGGCTCCTCCATGAAGCGGCAGACGGTGTCAATGGCCCGCTCCGTAGCCTCCACGGTGTCCGTCAGGATGGAGGCCAGAAAGCCCGTGACGCCCTGGCTTGCAAAGAAAGCAGAGAGCTTGGACAGGTCCTCATAGCTGGCGGCGTTGATGTCCACGCCGGCGCCGCCGTGGGTGTGCACGTCGATGAAGCCCGGAGAGAGGAGGTTCCCATGGAGGTCCACCACGTCCGCCCCCGCCCGGTCCAGCTGGTCCCCGACAGCGGCGATGCGGCCGTCCCGGACCAGGACCTCGGTGTCCAGAAGCTGGCCGCCGGTATAGACCCGGCCGCCGGTAAACAGTGTCCGTCTCATATCCATCTCAGAACGGCAGGGCAGAGGCGGTGGCGTTGGCGAAGATGGCCGCGTCCGGGTGCTTTTGCAGCAGCGTCACCGGGAAGGCCGCGGAGATTTCCCCATAGGCCGCCTGGCGGACCACGCCCCGGTGCCAGTCCCGGAAGACCCCCAGGCGCACCTTGCGGGCCCCCAGGATCTGCCGGATGCCGATGGTGATGGCCCTATTCGGCATGGCGGCGATGGCGCCGCCCCGGTCGCCGATGGCGTTGGCGGTCTTGGTCTCCGGCGTCAGGGTGACGATCCGGGTGCCGAGAGCGGCGAACTCCTCCGGCGTCAGCTCCGGCTGGGCCTCGTTGAAGGCCAGATGGCCGTTGATGCCGATGCCGCCGAAGGCGATGTCCACGCCCCCCAGCTCCTCGATGAGCCGGTCCACCCTGCCCGGGTCGGCGGGGTCGGGGAACACCCGCTGCTCCTCCGGCATCAGCAGCTCCGGGTCGATCTTCGTGTAGACGGTATTGCGCATGAAGCCCCGGAAAGAGAGGGGACTTTCGATATCGATATACGTGCCGTCGTCGTTCAGGTACTCGTCCATGTTGAAGAACCAGCAGTTCTTCAGGCTCACCCGGTCCCGGTTCACCAGCCGCACGAAGATGGGGTACTGTCCCACCGGGCCCACCGGGCAGATGAACACGGTCTTTTTGCCGGCGGCGTTGTGGGCCTTGATGGTGTTCACCATCTCCAGGGCCAGCTCGTAAAAGACCTCGCCGGAGTCTCCCAGGGGATAGACCGGGATTTTGGAATGTTTGCCCAGCTCACTGGCCGGGATCTGGAAGTAGTCCATCATGAAAAGCCGTCCTTTCGCGTTTTTAGAATAGATGCTCCACGTGCAGCTCCCGGATCATGGCAACCACGTCCTTTGTGCGCGCGCAGCCGAATTTGCGCAGCAGACCCTTGATCTGAGTCTTTACTGTCACCACCTCCACGCAGCGGATGTCGGCGATCTCCCGGACCTTTCTGCCCTCCAGCAGCAGCCGCACCAGGTCCCGCTCGGCGCTGGTGAGCTTGCTGACGGAGTTGATGAAGAAGAGCAGGCTCTTCTCGGAGGAGCGCAGCCGGGAGTACTCCTTGAGCAGCAGGTTCTGGATCTTCCCGTCCAGCATGGGCCGCCCCGCGGCGGCGGAGCGGATGTGCAGGAGCAGCTCCTCGTCGGAGCAGCCCTTGACGATATAGTCCACCGCGCCGGCGCCCATGCTGGTGAGGATCATGTTCTCCGTCTCGTGGGCGGTGAGGAAGATGACCAGCTGATCCCGGCGCTTCTCCAGGATTTGCTCGGCGGCGTGAATCCCCGCCGTGGTGGTCTCCATCTCGATGTCCATGAGGATCACATCAAAGTCCACCGTATCCGCCAGCGCCACGGCCTCCGCGCCGGAGCTGGCCTGGCCCACCACCTCCATGTCCTCCTGGGCGGAGAGGGTGTCGCGCAGGTCCTCCCGGATGATGTCAAAGTCCTCCGCAACGAGCAGTTTGATCATTTCCCGTGCCTCCCCTTCCGGCGGGTCCTGCCGTCGTATCGGGGCAGCAGGACAAAGAATGCGGCGCCGCCCTCCCGGCGGTTCTCCACCCGGAGCGTGCCCAGGTGGCTGCGGACGATGGTGCGGACATGGTAGAGGCCCATGCCCCAGTTGAAGTTGGTGTTTTTGCTGGAATAAAAGGGCTCAAAGATTCTGCGCTTGTCCTCCTTGGAGATGCCGTCCCCGTGATCCCGGACCTCCAGCACCGTGTAGAGCCGCACGTTATAGCCCAGGAGGGAGACGGGTCTCTGGGTATGCCCGGCGGCCACATTGGCCTCCCAGGCGTTGGTCATGAGATTATAGAGGGCCTCCGCCAGATAGTTCGCGTCCGCCAGGATCTGCACCCCCTCCGGGAGCCGCATGTCCAGCGGGGCCTCCGGGTACTTCTTGCGGAAGCGGTCGGCGGCCAGGGCGCAGACGCTCTCCACGCTGGCGGGGACCAGCAGCACGCTCTTGCTCTTGACCGTGCGGTACAGATCCTCGCTGCGGGCCACCAGGGTGTCGTTGATCTCATTCAGCCGGTCCACGTTCTCCCGGATGCGCCCCAGGTCCGGTTCCGCCCTTTCCAGCTCGGCGCGGATGCGCTTATAGAGCACCCGGTTTGCCAGCAGCTGGTTTTTGATGCCGTGGACGAACACGCTGGCCCCGGTGCGGGCCACGTCGAACTTGCGCTCCAGCCCCGGGTCCTCCTGATTGGAGGAGAGGGTGTCCTCCGTGTAGCGCAGGAGCATCCCGATCCCCAGCAGGCCGCCCGCCACGTTACCCGCCACCAGGAGGATGTACTCCGCCAGGCCGGGCAGGAGCAGCATATAGCCCACGCCGCGGATGCCGAGGTAGTCGTAGCTGTAGAAGCTGTACACCTGCCCGGGGTCCTGACCGCAGTAGAGGAAGTAGAGAACCGACAGCGCGGTGAGGCATACCACCAGCATCAGGAACTGGCGCCGGAAGAAAGGCATGGTGATGGAGAAGAGCTCGTAGCCCAGCAGGAAGAGCGAGAGCAGCAGGTAGGCGATGATCCAGCTGTAGCTCACATAGAAGAGGATCGCCCGCCAGGGGGCGTACTGGGCCACGCACGCGTTGAACACCTGCGGGATGTAGAGCAGCATGGTGGCCACCGGCAGCACGGCGGTGAGCCGAGTCACGAAAGACGGCCGCTTGCGCACCCAGGGGATCATGGTATACCGCTCCGTCATCATCAGCAAAAACATGGGGAAGAGATGCCGCCCCACATTGATGATCATGCCCAGCTGGTCAAAGGTGATGAAGCGATACTGCAGCCAACGGCGGATGCTGTGGGAGAAGAAGAGAAAGTTCTCCACATCGGTGGTGATACCGCCCTGCTTGGCAATCAGCAGCATGATGCCGGCCAGATAGATGGTAAGACTCGTGCACAGCGCGGCCAGCAGCAGGCTCTCCCGATTGCGCCGCAGGATCAGCGTCAGCGCGGAGCCGATCAAAAGCCCGGCGGACAGCAAAAGCAGCATGATGGATGCCCCCTTTCCCGATACCGCCATTTTACAGGATTTCCGCCATCCTGTAAAGAAAGGGGCGGCGGAATCGCCGCCCCTTGGGCTCAGATGATTGGATTTTGCCAGATCAACCGGCGTTGCCGTAGAGGCTGTCGCCCACCTCGGTCATCAGGTCGAAAGCCACGTAGTTCTCCACGGGAACGGCCTCCTCCAGGGTACCGGCGGCAATCATCAGCTCCTGCTGGAACTCATAGTAGCCCGCCACGGTGCCGTCGGCCACGCCGTTGTAGACCTCCTGGCCGGTGAGCCAGTCGCCGCTGGTGGTCTCGCCGTAGGTGGCGTCATAGTCGGCAGCCAGCTGGTCGGCCACCCACTGGGCAACCTCGTCGTGGTGTTCCTCGGCGGCGTAATCCATGCCCTGATACAGAGCGGTCAGGAAGCGGACCAGCACGTCGTGGTCCTCCTCCAGGGAGCTGGGCAGCACGATCCAGCTGGACAGAGCGATGGACTGATCGGCGAACATCACGTTGTCAGCCAGGATGGTGGCGTCATCGCCCAGCTCATCCAGAACCGTGGTGCTCTGGGGGGACCAGATGGCGCAGGCGTCCACCTGACCGGAGAGCATGGCGGTGACGATGGCGGAGGCATCCATGTCCATGGCGGTGATGTCGTCCATGGTCATGCCCTCGGTGGCCAGGGCCTGGACCAGGATGTTCTCGCTGGTGGTGCCGGAGGAGTAGGCCACGGTCTTGCCGGCCAGGTCGGCGATGGTCTTGACATTGGGGCCGCCGATCACGGCGTCGCCGTTGGAGATATGGCTGAGGGTGATGATGCTGGCGCTGCCCTCGGCGCAGAGCCGGTGGGCGCCGTCGCCGATGTAGCCGATGTCAACGCTGCCGCCCTCCATGGCCGCGATGATGTTGGGGCCGGAGTCGAAGCTGATGAGGTTCAGGGTGATGCCCTGGTCCTCGAAATAGCCCATCTCCTGGGCGGCCATCAGGCTCCACAGGCTGCCGTAGTTGTTCATGTAGCCGATGTTCAGGGTAACGGGCTCCACGGTGGTCTCGGTCTCCGTGGTGGTAGTGTCGTCGGTGGTTTCGTCCGTGCTGGTTTCACCGCCGCAGGCAGCGAGGCTCAGGGCCATGACCAGGGACAGCATCAGTGCAAGAAACTTCTTCATTTGGTCTTTCCTCCTGTTTTTTGGTTTTATCATGAGATGCTTTGCGCATTCACGCCGTTATTTGCGAACCTCCAGATACTCCTGGTACACCAGGCTCCAGATCTGGTTCTTCAGCTCCAGGAAACGGGGGCTCATCTTGGTCTCCTGGTCCCGGGGGTAGGGGATGTCGATGTCCACGATCTCCTTGATGCGGCCAGGACGGGCGGACATGACGATGACTTTCTGGGCCAGGATGATGGCCTCGTCCACGTCGTGGGTGATGAAGAAGCAGGTCTTCCGGTCCTTTTCCCAGGTTTCCAGCAGCTCGCTCTGGAGCTGGGTGCGGGTCTGGGCGTCCAGGGCGCCGAAAGGTTCATCCATCAGCAGCACCTGGGGGTCGGCGGCGTAGGCCCGGGCGATGGCCACCCGCTGCTTCATGCCTCCGGAGAGCTCCTTGGGGTAGTGGTCGGCGAATTTGACCAGGTCCACCTTCTCCAGGTACTTCATGGCCAGGTCGTCCGCCTCCTGGCCCTTGATGCCCCGCATCTCCAGGGCGAAGCGGACGTTCTTCTTCACCGTCAGCCAGGGGAAGAGGGCGTACTGCTGGAACACCACGCCCCGGTCGGTGCCGGTGCCGGTGACCAGCTTGCCGTCGCAGTAGACCTCGCCGCTGGTGGGCTCCAGCAGCCCCGCGATGATGTTCAGCAGGGTGCTCTTGCCGCAGCCGGAGGGGCCCACCACGCAGATGAACTCGTTTTCATGGATGTCCAGGCTGACGCCGTTGAGGGCCACCATCTCGCCGTTGCGGCCGTTGAAAGTCTTAACCACATTGTTGATGTGCACCTTTACCGGCGCGCCGCTCATTTCATTCACAGTACTCATCAGTTAATCGTCTCCTGCCATCCGGTCAGCTTCTTTTCCAGGAAGCGGATGATTTTTTCCACCAGCATGCCGATAATGCCGATGATGATGACGTAGGCCAGCATCGGCGCGGAGTCAAAGGTGTTGTTCAGGGAGCGGATGCGCATGCCCAGGCCGGCCACGGCGCCGGTGCTCTCGGCGGCGATCAGGGTGGTCAGGGCCACGGAGGCGCCCAGCCGGATGGCCGTGAGGATGAAGGGCAGCGTGGCGGGGGCAATGACCCGCACGAAGATGTCCCGGTCCTTGGCCCCCAACACCCGGGCGGCCTTGATGAGGGTCTCGTCCACGTTGACGACGCCCTGGTAAATGGTCACGCACATAATCAGGAAGCAGGCGATGGTGATGGTGGTGACCTGGGCGGGCCGGCCGACGCCGGCGCAGATCACGATCAGCGGGACGTAGGCCAGGGGCGGGATGTTGCGGATGAACTGAATCCAGGGATTGATGATGTTGCGCACGGGTATGTACCAGGCCATCAGGATGGCCACCGGCAGCGCGATCGCAAAGCCCAGCGCGTAGCCGGCGCCCACGGAGATCAGGCTGCTGGAGAGGTCCTGCCAGAACACGCCCCGCTCCACCATCTCCAGCAGGCCCTCGATGGTGACCACCACATTGGGGAAAGCCCGGGCGGTTCTGGGAACGATGCTCATGATCGTCCAGACCACCATGGCGGCCAGGAAGGATTGTACGAGCCATGCCCACGGCGGGACCTTGTCCACCCAGGAGTTCTTGTTGCGTTTCAACGCCGGTCTCCCCTTTCTGCAAATCAGACAATTCAGGTTAAGATCAGTATACAGCTTCTGCAAATTTTAGAAAGTATGAAATTTCATCATACTCGCCCGGCAGAGGACAGCAGACAGCGCAGAACGGGAGGCCTCCCGTCCTGAGCTGATGCTTTGCCGGTTCCCTGCTTCGCTGTGGTCTGTCAGCGGCCCCAGGCGTATACGGTCCCCAGGGCCTCCGGCACGGAGGCCTCGTCCCACTGGTGGTCCGTATTCCGCATGTGCGCGCTGGTCACATTGAAATAGCGGTGGGCGGTCTGCTCCGAGACGGTCCCGTAGGTGGTGGGGTCGTCCCAGGTCACATCCACACAGTACCACTCCCCGTCCAGCCGCACCTGGTTCCAGGCGTGGTCGGCGGTACCGCTGTGGGCGGTGCCCTCCACGGTGATGCACTCGATGCCCAGCAGGTCCATGAACAGCTGAAAGGTCCTGGTATAGCCCAGGCAGATGCCCACCCCGTCCACCAGGAAGCCGTAGGGGTTGTCGTTGTTGGGGTTCTCCTGGAAGTCCGGCAGCTGGCTGAGGGTGTTGGGGTCGTAGCGGCCGTGGGCCACCATCCAGTCGTGGACGGCCAGCTCCTGGTCATACGCCGAGCCGTCCGCCGGGACCACCCCGGCGATGACCTCCGCGCAGGCGTCCAGAATGGCCTGGTCCTCCGCCGCCAGGCCGCTCCAGTCCCCGGCGGACCAGGCGGAGAGCAGCCGGGCCTCGTCATAACGCCAGGGATCGTCCTGGGGCGCTTCGGGGGTGGGCGGTACAGCCGCTGCGGGGGGTTCCTCCGCCGCAGGGCCGGCCTCCGGCTGCTCCGCCGCGGCAGCGGGCGTCTCGGCCTCCTCCGCCGGGACCGCCTGTTCCGCAGCGGACGTCTCTGGTTCTCCCGCGGGGACTTCCTCTGGGGAAAGCGCCGCCTCTTCGCTGTCCTCCGGCGGAGGGTCGATGAAGCAGCGCTCGAAGGCCTCCTCCGCCGCCGTCACATCCTGGCAGGCCAGCAAGGCCACGTATTCGCCCCGGGATGCCACCGCTGCGTTTTCCAGCAGGGCCGCCTCCTCCGGAAGATACCCGGTGAAAGAGCCGGCGCGGTTTTCCAGATACGTCTCCAGCGTCTCCGCCGCCTGGCCGTCGGCGGCCTCCGTCAGGCGGAACACGGCGATCTCCTGGGCGGAGGTGCCGCCGGCGGCCAAAATCACGCCATCCGCCACATCCGCCTCCGTCAGGCCGTAGCTGACGGACAGATATGTCCCGTATAGGTTCTCCCCCGGCAGAAGCTCCGTCATCTCCGGCGGGGCGTCCTGGGAGGCCAGAATGGCCTCCGCCATCTGCCGGACGGTCCAGCCCGTGGTGTCGGTGGTGTCTGCCTCGCGCTCCGCCCCGCCGCAGCCGGTCAGCGCCGTAGCCAGGGTCGCGGTCAGGAACAGGGACAACAGCCGTTTTCTCATGGTGGGCACTCCTCTCATGTTGGGCCGCGCGTACAGGCGGGGATGCCGCTGACGGGGGGACCGGCGCGCTCGCGATCTCCGCCGTCTCCCGCACGCCCTTGTCTCCATGCCGATCCACGCGCGGACCGGGACCCCGCTTCGCCTTTACGCCTGCTCCGCCAAAAGGTCCTTGCAGGCGTTCAGGGCGTTGAACAGCCGGGGGATGCCCATGTAGGCGCTGGCGTGGACCAGGGCGCACACCACTTCCTCCCGGGTGCTGCCGGCCTGGAGAGCGCCGTACACGTGGCTCCTCACCTGCGTCTCCGCCCCGCCCAGGGAGGCCAGGATGATGACGGTCAGCAGCTCTCGCGTCTTCTGATCCAATCCGGCGCGGGTGTTGAAGTCCCCGAAGCCAAACTCCGTTAGGAAGCGGGGCACCGCCTCATCAAAGGGCTTCGGCAGCCAGGTGTAGCGGTCCCGGATCTCCGTGCCGTACACCGGGGCCTGGATGGCCAGGCCCTTTTCATAGCGATCCTGGTCGGTGACGGTCCCCTGCTTGGGCAATGGCAGGGCGATGCCGTTTTGCTGGAACACCTCGTTCATGGCGGAGATGGCATTCAGCGTCCGGGGGAAGCCGATGAAGGGGGCGCACTGGTAGAGGACCTCCCGGATCTCCACCGGGGTGCAGCCCACGTTCAAACAGGCGGCCAGGTGGGCCTTCAGCTGGGGCAGGGCCTGGATGGTGGCGAGGACGGTGATGGTCACCAGCTCCCGCACCCGGTTGTCCAGGCTACCGGTATAGCACAGGTCCCCGAAGATATACCGCTGCAGGATCTGCATGAACTCCCCGTCCGTGCCCTCGTCTCCGGCGGCGGGCATGCGGAATAACTCCTGTACCTTTTCCTCGGTTCTCTCCTTGCGATCCATGATGAACACTCCTTCTTTTGACATGACGTCCATATTGAAACAAAAGAGAATTGCCGTCCCCACCGCCCTCCCAAAACGGGCGGCGGGGCGCTAGGCGGCCATCCGGCGCTCAGTCCAGCTTGCCGCAGTCCGCGTCGCTGACCGGCTCCAACCACTCGTTGGACGTGCCCTCTCCGGGGACCTCCACGGCCAGATGGGCAAACCAGCTGCCCCTGGCCGCGCCGCGCCAGTGCTTTACCTCCGGGGGAATGTTCCCCACATCGCCGGCGCGGAGCTCCCGGGCGGGCTTGCCCCACTCCTGATACCAGCCCCGACCGGCGGTGACCAAATGGTGATGGAATGGGGCCGTACTGTGCCCGGACCGCTCCGAAAAGAGGCGCGGGCCGTTGGAATGGCGTCACTCCCTGGGCGGCCCCTGCTTTTTCCGCAGCTCGTGCCGCAGATAGTCCAGCCGCTCCAGCTGACGCTCCCGGAAGTGGATCTCATCCAGGGCGGCGGACCGCTTCCGATCCAGCATCCGCAGCCGGGCCTGATCGGAATTCTCCCGCTCCAGCAGCAGCCGCATATAGGTCTCCACCTCCTCCGAGGTGAAGCCGATGTCGTGAAGGGTCATGATGGTGCTCAGCCGCTCCAGGTCCGTGTCGTCGTACTGCCAGGCTCCCATAACGTCCTTTACCGCGCCGCACAGGCCCCAGCTCTCATACTCCCGCAGGATCTTCATGGGGATTTGGTACCGCTCGCTGGCCTCTTGGATGGTCATGCTGTCACTTCCAGAATCAAAATGTAGGCATCCGCTTGGGATGCCTACATTGTAGAATCAAATCACAAAAATGTAAAATACCTGTGTTGTATACTAAAAAATGCTTAAACCACATGCTTAATGTACTGCAGGAACTGCTCCGCCGCCGGGGAAAAGACCTGATCCTTCTTCCACACCAGGACCGTCCCCGCCTCCAGCGGCGGGGAGAGGGGCAGGAACCGGAGCCCCTCATAGGCGCAGTGGAGACGCAGCGTCACGAACACCCCCATCCCCTGCCGGGCCATCATGGCCGTGTTATAGGGCAGATTTCCCTGGGCGGCGGTCTCAATTTCTCCGGCGTAAGGGCCCATCCACTGGGCAAAGAGCTGCTGTACCAGCTCGCGTCCGGTGAGAAGCAGCGGCGTTCCCGCCAGATCCTCCGGCGTGAGGGCCTCTTGGGAGGCCAGAGGGTGTCCCTCGCTGACCAGCGCCCCCCACTCCTCCTTCACGGGGAGTCGGAGGAACTCATATTTGCTGATGTCCACCGGCTCCAGCAGCAATCCGAAATCCAGGAGCCCCCGTTCGATTCGCTCCTTGATATTGTCGGCGTTGCCGCTGTACATCTGGTATCGGATCAGCGGATGCTCCCGCCGGAAAGCGGCCAGATGCTCCGCCAGGAAGGACATGGCGCGCAGCTCCCCGCTGCCGAGGAAGATCTCGCCGGTGAGCGCGCCCTCCTGCCGCTGGAACTCCCGCTCCGTTTTCTCCGCCAGATCCACGATCTCCTGGGCCCGGCGGCGCAGCAGCACGCCGTCGTCTGTCAGGACGATGCGGTACTTGCCCCGGCGGAACAGCTTCACGCCCAGCTCCTCCTCCAGCTGCATCATCTGCCGGGACAGCGTGGGCTGGGTCACATGCAGCAGCGCCGCCGCCCGGGTGATATTCTCCTCCCTGGCCACCACCAGAAAGTATCGCAGAACCCGCAGTTCCATGGACTTCACGCTCCTTGACCTCACTATAGCACGGGCGGGGGCCCGGGCGCAACGGAAAAATGCCTGTTTTGCATCATAGCGCGGCCCGGCAGGCCGCTCCCGTATGTTTCGGCGAATTTCACAGAGATATTCCGCTTTCTGGTATTTTACTTGCCAAATTTTAGACGATCCAGTATAATAAAAATGTTGACATGGAGACAGGCGGTTCCTCCCGAAAAAGCTCGGGACCCCATCCCGCCGCCCTGGAAAAGCGTCCGGCGGCCATTTTGGAGGGGGAGGCTTGCCGGAACAAAATTGACAGAAAAAGGGGAATGTGTGTGATTGCTCAAGTTGTAGCTGTGGGAATTTTCCTGGTGATGTTTGCCCTCATTGTCATGGAGAAGTTCCCACGGCATCTGGTGACACTGGTGTGCGGAGGGCTGACCCTGGTTGTGGTATTCGGCGTTTGCATGCACAGCGGGGCAGCGGCGTGGGAGGCGCTGAGCCTGTACAGCATCGCGGAGCCCTCTTTCTGGATGAGCCACGGCGGCGGCTCCGCCTCCACAGGGATCAACTGGGAGACGATTTTCTTCATCTGCGGTATGATGATCATGGTGGAGGGCATGGCGGACAGCGGCTTCTTCCACTGGCTGTGCATGTCCATCGCCCGCCTGGTGCATTACAGGACCGTCCCCATTTTTATCGCGTTCATGCTGATGTCCGCGGGACTGTCCATGTTCATTGACAGCATCACCGTGATCCTGTTCCTGGCGGCCGTAACGGTGGAGCTGGGCCAGCTTCTGCGGTTCAACCCGGTGCCCATGATCCTGACGGAGATCTTCTGCGCGAACCTGGGCGGCTCGGCGACCATGAGCGGAGACCCGCCCAATATCATCATCGGCACCTCCCTGGGGCTCTCCTTTGGGGACTTCATCGTCAACACCGGCGTCATCGCCCTGGTGTCCATGATCGTGATTGTGCCGGTTTTCTATCTCTGCTTCCGGAAGTCCCTGGCCCAGACGGACGCCCGGCAGATGGCGGAGTATCCCGATCCGGCGGCGGCGATCGTCAGCAAGCGGGGGTTCGCCATCAGCTGGATCATCTTCCTCTGTGCGGTGGTGCTGCTGGTCACCCACGCGCAGACGGGCCTGACGGTCTCCTGCATCGGCGTGCTGATCGCCGTGGTCACGCTGCTGGCGGCGGGGAAGCACGCCCCCGCCATGCTGCGGCGGGTGGATTGGAGCACGCTGCTGTTCTTCATCGGGCTCTTCGTCGTCATCAGCGGCCTGGAACAGACGGGCGTGCTGGAGCTGCTGGCCGGCGTCATCGGCACGGTGAGCGGCGGCAACGCCCTGGTCATGGTGGCGATCGTCATTTGGGGCTCCGCCATTGCCAGCGCTTTCATTGACAACATTCCTTTTGCCGCCACTATGATCCCCGTGATCCGCAGCCTGGCCGCCACTCAGGGCGTCCCTCTGGACGTGCTGGCCTGGACCCTGGCCATGGGCACGGACATCGGCGGCAACGCCACCCCCATCGGCGCGTCGGCCAATGTGGTGGGTACCGCCATCGCCGCCAAGAGCGGCCACCCCATCAGCTGGGGGACATACTGCAAGGTCATGGCGCCGGCCACGGTGCTGGTGGTGGCGATCTCCATGGTGATCATCTTTGTGCGCTATTTTTAACGGAGAAAAGGAGGAGAGGACATGTCGAAGCAGCAACTGATTGCAATTGGCCGTGAATCCGGCAGCGGCGGCTACGAGATTGCCCGCCAGCTGGCAAAACGGCTGAATCTGCCCCTGTATGACAAGAACCTCCTGGAGAAGATTGCGGAGGAGAAGAACGGCGACGCGGACCTCCTGCGAAAATTTGACGAGAAGCCCAAGATCATCGGCGTCCACCGGGTAGTGGACGGGCTGAGCAACGCGCCGGGGGATCAGATCGCCCAGATGCAGTTCGACTATCTGCTGACCCGGGCGAGGGCGGGCGAGTCCTTCGTGGTGCTGGGCCGCTGCGCGGACGAGATTCTGAAAGGCTTCCCGGGCCTGGTCAGCGTCTTTGTCCTGGCGGACGAATCGTTTAAGCTGACGCGCATCATGGCCCAAAACAACGTCTCCCAGCGGGAGGCACTGGCCCTGATGGCCAAAACGGACCGCCAGCGCAGGGCCTATCACAACCAGCACTGCAAGGGGCAGTGGGGCGAGGCGGGGACCTACGATCTCACCATCAACAGCGCCCGGCTGGGGATCGAGGGAACCGTGGAGCTGCTGGAGCACTACATCCACGCCCGTTCGGAACAAAGCCGGGAGCTCTCGTAATTGCGGAACCGGACACATGCACAGCGCACTGTCACCGGCGGGGATTCCCCCCCTGCCCAGCGGAGGCGCTGTGCATTTTTTTGCCGCCCGTCCATGGGCGCGGTTCCCACGCCGGAACGGAGGACCCGCGGCAGGAGAGACGCTGCCGCCTCGCCTGCCGCGGGTCATACGGGCCCTCCGCCGTTTTCGGCGGAGGGCCCGTGTTTCACTCTTGCCTCAGGGGGTCTCCAGGGCCTTCACGGCCTTCACCACCCGGCTGGTGCCCAGCCGGGACGCGCCCAGGCGGAGGAAGTCCTCCGCGTCCTGGAGCGTGGCGATGCCGCCGGCGGCTTTGATCTTCACCTGGGGGCCCACGTGCTTTGCGAACAGGGCCACGTCCTCCCGAGTGGCGCCGCCGGTGCCGAAGCCGGTGGAGGTCTTGATATAGTCCGCGCCGGAGGCGGTGACGATCCCGCACATCCGGATCTTCTCCTCCTCCGTCAGGAAGCAGCACTCCACGATGACCTTCAGCACCTTCCCGCCGCAGGCGGCCTTCACGGCCTGGATCTCCGCGAGCACCTCGTCCCACTTCCGGTCCTTCACCCAGCCCAGGTTGATGACCATGTCGATCTCCCCGGCGCCGTTTTTCACCGCGTCCTCCGCCATGAAGCACTTAGCGGCGGTGGTGTCGTACCCGTTGGGGAAGCCGATGACGGTGCAGACGGGAATCCGCCCCGCCGCGTACTCCGCCGCCTGGCGCAC
>CAJFNE010000014.1 GCA_904393855.1 uncultured Oscillibacter sp.
ACCACCAGGCCGAAATCCTCGTCCACCGCCACCGCCGTGACAGTCTCCCGCCCATCGGCTGTGAACAGCTGCACCCGCCTGCCCAGGTTCACGCAGTCCCGGCGGTACTGGTCCAGCGCCGCCTGCCATCTTCCCGCCCGGAGGGCATCGTACAGGCGATCCAGCTCCTCCAGCAGCGCCGCCGCCAGAGCCGCCCGGGACACCGGCCGCCCCAGCTCCAGGACCAGGGAGGTGGCCATGGCCGCCACGTCCGGGGAGAAGTCCTCCGCCGACTGGGAGACATTGATCCCGATGCCCAGGATCAGCGCCCCGGCCCCGGTCAGCTCCGTCAGGATGCCGCAGAGCTTTTTGCCGCGGAGCACCGGGTCATTGGGCCACTTGAGTCCCGGCCGGACGCCGCACACCCGCTCCACCGCACCGCACACCGCCACACCGGCCAGCGCCGTTACCGGCGTCAGGCGGTCCGGCCGCAGGCCCGGCCGCAGCAGGACCGTGAGATACAGTCCCTTGCCACGGGGGGACTGGAAGCTCCGCTCCCGACGGCCCCGGCCCGCCGTCTGGCAGTCGGCGATCACCACGGTGCCGTCGGCGCCGCCGGCCCGGGCCAGCTCTTTGGCGTAGTTGTTGGTGGAATCCACCTTCTCCAGACAGATCAGCTGCCGTCCCACCACAGCAGTGGCCCCCAGCAGGCTTCGAATCTCCGTTTCCAGTTCCATCGGACGCACCTCCTGTTCCTCTCCGCCGTCCCGGGACGGAAAAGCCGGCGGCGCTCCCCGCGCCGCCGGCCGTCTCACATCTCCATGGCAAACAGCGCCGCGCCCAGGGCGCCGTTGACCTGGGCCTTTTCCGAAATTTTCAGCTCCACGCCCAGGAGCTTCTCGATCTCCTTCACCACGCCCTGGTTCTTGGACACGCCGCCGGTCATCATATACCGTTCCTGGCCGCCCACCCGGCGGCACAGGGCCGCTGTCTTGGCGGCCACGGCGCGGTTCAGGCCGTGGATGATGTCGGCGGTCCGCTTGTTTTCCGCCACCAAGGACACCACCTCCGACTCAGCAAACACCGTGCACATGCTGGAGATCGTGATATCCTCCCGCCATTTCAGGCCCTTCTCGCTCATCTCGTCCAGGGACAGCTCCAGGGTCCGGGCCATCAGCTCCAGGAAGCGGCCGGTGCCGGCGGCGCACTTGTCGTTCATGACGAAGTTCACCACGCTGCCGGTCTCGTCGATCCGGATCACCTTGCTGTCCTGGCCGCCGATGTCGATGATGGTGCGCACCTGGGGGTCCAGGAAGAACGCCCCCTTGGCGTGGCAGGTGATCTCCGTGATGGACTGGTCCCCCCGCTCGATGGCGCTGCGGCCGTAGCCGGTAGCCACCGTGGCGTTCAGGTCCGACAGCCTCAGATGGGCCTGCTCCAGGGCCTCCGCCAGGGCCCGGTCTGCGCCGATGGCGGCCCCCGCGCCGGTGGGCAGGACCACCTGGGCCACGATATTGCGGTCCTTGTCCAGAATCACCACGTCGGTGCTGGTGGAGCCGCTGTCAATGCCGGCGTAGAAGCCCTTGCCGGTGCTTGCTTTTCTCATGCTCTCACTCCCCTTTTGAATGGTCTGCTCCGGGGCGATGCTCTCCGCAAAGGCCTCCAGGCGGGTGCGCAGCTGTCCGTTGCTCTGGATCGTGTAATCCGATTCCAGTTTGAGAAGCGGCACGGTCAGCTTCCGGCGCAGCTCCGAATACTCGAAGCCGTAATAGTCGCAGAATTTCACGGTGTGGTAGATGACGCCCCGGAGATAGGGGTCGTTGTAGAGCTGCTTGCGGCCCGTGACGTCGGTCATCCGCATGCAGGGAATCTGCCCCAGCAGAGCGCCCGCATACCAGTCCATCAGCTCCTCAAAGGACCTCTCCCCCGGCTCCGGCCCCACCACGGAGCGGTTATGGACACAGGTGTCGTTGCGCACCGGCAGGGGGCTGGATTCCTCCATCAGGGAGAACAGCTCGTCCCCCACCCGGGCGCCCAGCACACTGAGATAGGGCTCGCTGGGCCGCGCCTGGGGCTGGAACGCCGCCTGGAATTTCTCCGGATCAAAGTCCGTGCCCTTATACGCCCCATAGGCCATGGCCAGACGCAGCAGCTCCCGCTTGGTCCGCTCCCGGGAGCACTCCCCGGTGGTGTGAAGCATGTCCAGCATAAAGAGGAAATCCAGATTCCCGTATTCCAGCAGCACGTCATAGGCGCTGCGGATGCTGTCGCAGCAGTTGACCAGCACCAGTTCTTTCACCTGGCCCGCCATGCAGGCCTCCAGCAGCGATTTGCCGAAGCCGCACAGGTTGGGGTGGCTCACCTGATCGCTGCGGTCAAAGTTCTCCGGCATGTGATTCAGGATCGCGCAGCTGCCGCCGTAGGCCTCCAGCAGCTCCACCGGAGTATACTTGCAGATATAATGGGTCACGCTCAAGACTTTGCCTCCTTCTCCCGCTCCAGCATCTCCACGAAGGCCTCCATCCGGGTCATCAGCTGTCCCTCGCCGCCGTGGCTGCGGTCGCAGCCGTCTCCGTCCAGGATCAGGCAGGGGATGCCCGCCTCCTCAAAGCGCTTCTTGGCCAGCTGGGCGCCGCCCAGGGTATGCTTGCATCCCCAGTGGCAGAACCACACCACGCCGTCGGCGTTCAGCTGCCGGGCGGCCTCGATGCCCCGGTCGATCCGGCGGGTCACCGGCCCGTTGAAAGCGGAATGGACCAGCCGCTGGGCCATGGCCACGTAGGGGTCGTTTTCATCCGTTTGGATCAGCCCCTCAAAGCACATGTCACAGCCCACCACCTGGACCCTGGCGTGGAAGTCCACCATCTCCCGGAGCGGCTTCACCCAGAACGGATTCGTGTGCATCCAGACCAGGCGGACGCCGGAGGAGGCGGGAGACGCGCTCTCCGCCATCCGCACGCACTGCTGGGTGTATTGCTCGGCCGCCTCGGTCCCCAGCAGGATGTGCAGCATCATGGCGGAGAACATCTCGCCGGTCAGGTCCCCCAGGATCTGCTTGTCCGCCCGCAGCGTCATGTATTGCTGGAAGTTGTCCATGCTCCGCTGGCTCCGGGCCACCCGCTCCCGCAGGGCGTCCTCGTCGATCTTCTGTCCGGTGTGCTCCTCCAGGAAGCCGCGCATCTCCCGCAGCTGGTCCGCCACATAGCGCACCGCTTCCGCGTCCTGCTCATAGGGGATCTCCAGCACCAGCTGGGGCACCTGGTAGAACTCCGCCATACGCCGGAAAGTCAGAAGATTCGCGTCACAAGCCAGAGTGGTGTTGATGATAAACCGGGGCTTGGGCATCAGCCCCATCTCCGCCGCGCCGATGAACGCCTTGTGATAGGAGCAGAACGTCTCCGGCAGTCCCTCACTCTCCGCATGCTCCAGGAAGCGCTTCTCGGCCCAGGCGCCGGAGAGGAAACAGCCCAGTCCCTCGCAGGAATAGGGATGCAGCCCCAGCACCTGCAGCATCTCGCAGGGCGTAAAGAGGCTCACCATCACCGACTGATCCGGATGGTCCAGCGGCGCCACCATGGCGGCGGTGGTCTCCACGGCGGCCATCTGCGCCGCCTTGTGCAGCGCGCCGGGCATGACCTTGAGCTGCATGCTCTTCGCGTGATAGCCCAGGCGCAGCAAGCGCCTGGCCGCCAACGGGTCCCTGCCGCAGGTCCGCTGTACGGCCGTTCCGAAATGTTGGACAATGCCGCTCATATGATTATAACCCCCCCTTGGGAACTCGGTTCGCATTTGCCGTCCCCATGGGGACGGCAAGCCACAGCATGGTTAAATATTATACCGGACTTTTCCCACTTTTACAAGTTTTTTTCCAGCCCCCGCAGACGATCCGCCCCTCCAAAAGTGAAAGGGAGGGCCCGCGGGCCCTCCCCTTCTATCAGATGTTCTTCCGTTCAGGCCCGGTGCCCCTCCCGGCTCCAGGTAAGCTGCCGGATCACGAACAGGGTGCCCAGCATCAGCGCGATGCCGATGGGCAGGCCCAGCAGGCCGGAGATTCCAAAGTGAACCAGCAGTCCCGCAATCACATAGGTCACAGCGGACACCGCGGCGCAGGTAACGGCATATGGCAGCTGTGTGTACACATGGTTCACATGATCGCACTGGGCGCCGGCGGAGGCCATGATGGTGGTGTCGGAGATCGGGGAGCAGTGGTCGCCGCAAACGGCGCCGGCCATGCAGGCCGAAATGCAGACGATCGCCATGGGGTTATCCATGGGGAACACGCTCTGCACGATAGGGATCAGGATGCCGAAGGTGCCCCAGGAGGTGCCGGTGGCAAAGGCCATCAGGCAGCCGATGATAAACACCAGCACCGGCAGCAGCATCTGCACGCCCGTGGCGGAGGAGCGCACGAAGTCCCGGACGAAGTAGGTGGCACCCAGGGAGTCCGTCATGCCCTTCAGGGTCCATGCAAAGGTCAGGATCAAAATAGCGGGCACCATGGCCTTGAAGCCCTCGGGGATGCAGTTCATCATATCCTTGAAAGACATGGCGCGGCGGGCAGCATAGTAGATCAGCGCCACCACCAGGGCAAAGGCGGAGCCCAGCATCAGCCCCACGGAGGCGTCGGACCCGGAGAATGCCTCGATCACTCCCACGCCGGAGAAGAAGCCGCCGGAGTACAGCATCCCGATGACGCAGAACACCACCAGCACCAGCACCGGGAACACCAGGTCCAACACGGACCCCTTGTCGCCCAGGTCTTCCTCCTCCACATCGGCATAGGGGTTGGGGCCGGAGAAGATGTCATTGTTTTCTATGGCGTTCCGCTCAAACTTGGCCATCAGGCCGAAATCCATCTTGAAAAACACCAGCCCCAGCATCATCACGATGGTAAGCAGGGCGTAATAGTTGTAGGGAATGGCCCGCAGGAACAGGTTGAAGCCCTGGCCGTCCTCCGCGAAGCCGGCCACCGCGGCCGCCCAGGAGCTGATGGGGGCGATGATGCACACCGGGGCGGCGGTGGCATCAATGATGTAAGCCAGCTTCGCCCGGGAGATCTGGTGCTTGTCCGTGATGGGCCGCATGACGCTGCCCACGGTCAGGCAGTTGAAGTAGTCGTCAATGAAGATCAAGCAGCCCAGGAGGATGGAGGCCAGCTGGGCGCCGGTACGGCTCTTGATGTGCTCCTTGGCCCAACGGCCGAAGGCAGCGGAGCCGCCGGCCTTATTCATCAGGCACACCATGGCCCCCAGAATCACCAGGAAGATCAGGATGCCCATGTTGTAGCTGTCGGTCAGGGAGGCCACGATGCCGCCGCTGAACACGTGGAGGACCGTTCCCTCAAAGGCGAAGTTGGAGTACAGCAGCGCGCCCACCAGGATACCGATGAACAGGGAGCTGTACACCTCCTTGGTGATCAGCGCCAGAGCGATGGCGATCACCGGAGGCAGCAGGGACCAAACCGTGTTGAAAAAGTGGCTGGGGGATTCCACATAACCTGTTCCCCCGCAGGTGGCGCAGACATTGGTGCCCCCGCAGCTCTCGCACTCCGGGTCCAGGCCGTAGCACACCGTGCAGTTGGTGACGCCGCCGCAGTCCGGACAGTCAATCAGCTTGGTGCCGGCCTCCTCGGTGGGGTCCTCGGCGGCAAAGGCGGTCACCGTCATCGCGCCGCAAAGGACCAGCAGCACCGCCAGCAGGGGCAGGAACCGTCGTCTCAAGTGTCTCATACGTTCTCTCTCCTTAAAACAAATAAGTCATGACAGTGTCATGACTTCATACGGCCCAGGAAGCGTATGGACTCACGACAGCGCTCCGCCCCATCGGGGGCGACAGTCCGGGGGATCTTCTCCCACGGCCCGGCTCCGTGTCCCCCAGGCAGGGACAGGCGAAACCTCGGCGGAAGCCCCTTTCCTCCTCCCCCGGGCCTGTCCGTGTGGGGAGGACTACTCTTGACATCCGCGCCTCTATCATGCTTGTGCCCTCATTATAGCGGAATCTGACAAAAAGTCAACAGATTTCACTTTTTTGGGAAAACTTCTCGTCTCCGCTGGACGTACACGATTTTCTATGCTATGATCAGGCGGATCATCCATCCATGGAACCTGTAGGAGATGAACAGATGTCTGATAAAAAGAACCACACCCCCTCCACATCGCCGTCCTATGTTCTGGTATGTGAACGGGTCTGGCTGTACCACACCCTCACCTTTGTGGCCGGCTTCTGGGGCGCCTTCACCTACCTGCTGCGGGGCAGCGTGTTCTGCAACGCTCAGACCGGAAACGTGGTGCTCATGGGCATGGCCCTGGGCGCCGGTCAATGGCGGCATGCCCTCTACTACCTGATCCCCATCTCCGCCTATATCGCCGGGGCGTTCTTCTCGGAGCTGCTGCCCAACCCGGTCAAGCACCACCTGCCCATCCGCTGGGAGACCCTCCTGGTGGGCATCGAGATCGCGGTGGTGGTATTCCTGGGGTTCCTTCCGGAGTCTGCGCCGGTGCAGGTCTCCCAGGTGGCCATCAACTTCATCGCCTCCATGCAGTACAACACCTTCCGGCAGTCCGACGGGGTGGCTTACGCCACCACTTTCGCCACTAACTACATCCGGCAGATCGGCGTGGGGCTGGCCAATGAGGTGCGGCACCGGCACCGGGCGGACAAGGGCCACCGGAAAAAGTTGGCGGCCTACTCCCAGATGCTGCTGTGTTTCTTCGGCGGCACCGTGGCGGGCAGCGTGGCCAGCCTGGCCCTCGCCGGCGCTGCCATTCTGCTGACGGCGGTTCCCCTGAGCGTGATTCTCATCGCCCTCCTCCGGGCGGATCTCACCACAGAGCGGGACCTGCTGGAGCGCAAACCCGCCGGACACTGACCAAAACAGCGGGAGCGCCGCTCAGACGGCGCTCCCGCACTTTCCCTATGCCTCCTCCAGCAAGTCTCCGATCCGGGACTCTCCAACGATTCGGATGCCCTGGGCCCGCAGCGTCTCCGCCGTCACCCCGTCGCCCGAAATCCGGGTGCCCGTAAAGGTCCCGTCGTAGATCTCCCCGCTGCCGCAGGAGGGACTGCGCTCTTTCAGCACCGCCGCCTGGCAGTCCAGCAGCCGGCACAGCTTCCACGTCTCCTCCGCCCCCCGGCGGTACTGAGCGGTGACATCGCCGCCCTCCCGGGTAACCACCCGGTCTCCCCACCGCTCGGCTGGGGGCCGAGGCGTGGGCAGTCCCCCCAGCTGCTCCGGACACACCGGAACCAGCTGGTGCCGCCGCGCCAGCTCCTCCGCCAAAGGGTAGGGCTTGGAGTCGCCGTCGTACCGGCAGGAAATTCCCAGCAGACACGCGGAGATGAGAATCCTCATGGCCCTTTACGCGCCTCCCATCGCCCGGTGCTCCCGCCGCAGCTCCTGGTATAAGGACAAGGCGTTCCAGTCCCGGTTGTGAGGCGTCAGAACAGCTTTCAAACACTCCGGCCCGGCGCCGGCCCGGTTCAATGCCGTCAGCAGCTCGTCCAGCTGATCCTCCACCCCGCACAGCACCAGCATCCGACCGCCCAGAGGGCCGCCGGCATAGGGCTGCACCGGCCCGTCTGCGGTGTCCAACCCCGCCAGGACAGCCAGGGATTTGCTGTAGTCTGTCCGACCCACAGGGACCAGCTCCACGCCGAAAGGCTCCACCGCGGCCTCCAGCGCCAAAATATTCAGCAGGGAATCAAATCCAAACAGCAACAGCTTCCCACTCACGGGCACTCCTCCTCTTGCCTGCCGCAATGCAGTTCATACTCCCAGATGTCCCATGCCGTCCCACCGCGTCTGGCCGCGCGAGGCCGGATGGCCGTCCGGCAAAAGCCCATTCTTTCCAGAATTCGGATGCTGGCGGTGTTCTCCGCCACCGCGTCCGCCAGCACCACCGCCTGAGGGGCCCAGCTCCGCAGGGCTTCCAGCACCTGCTCCGCGGCGGCCCCTCCAACACCTTGGCCCCAGGCCTCCGGCAGCAGCTGATAGAACAGGCCAAAGATCCCCCGCTCCGCGTCCACCGGCGGGCTGCCCGCCGCGCCGCAGAAGCGGCCCGCCTGGAGAACGGCAAAGATCACCGGCTCCGGCAGCGTCCGCTGGCTGTCCAGAAGCAGCCGCAGCCGCTCTGCGGCCTCCTCCCGGGTGCAGGGATTTTCCATATTCGTATAGCGGATCACCGCCGGATCGCCCCACAGGCGCGCCGTCTGATCCAGGTGGCGCTCTGCCAGAGGCTCCAAGGCAACCCGCAGGTGCGCACTTCCCCTCATACCAGCCGTTTGCCGTCCAGCACCGCCAGCACCAGGGTGTCCCCCTCGTACTGGAGCTTCAGGGAGAAAAAGGGGGCGTCCCGCTCCAGCAGGTCCAGGAAGATCTGGTCCCCCTCCCACAGAGGCAGGGCCCGCAGGTCCGCCTTCTTGATCCAGGCCAGGTCCCCCTCGTCGCAGGGGTGGGGCTCCCCGGTCCACTGGTCCGCGGTGAACACGTGCATGTACTCCGTCTCCCACTGGTTGGAGATAAAAGTCACCAGTCCCCGGTAGCGGTAACGGGTCAGGGTCAGCCCCGTCTCCTCCCAGGTCTCCCGCAGGACGCAGTCCTCGGGGCTCTCCTTATCCTGGAACTTGCCGCCCACGCCCACCCACTTGTCGTGGTTGAGGTCGTTCTCCTTCTTCGTCCGGTGGAGCATCAGGTATTCGTCGCCCCGTTCCAGGTAGCAAAGGGTGGTGTTGATCATGGTACATCGCTCCTTCTCGCCTTGTATTATAGCTGTTTTCCTCAAAAAAGAAAAGACTTTTCTTTTTCCCACCCGCTTCCGCCCGGAACTCCGCCGATTTTTTAAAAATTCCCCTTGACCTTGACGCGGCGTCAGGGTCTACACTGTCCATTGTCAGGAGGGATCGTCCATGGAATACACCGTCAAGGCGCTGGCGAAGCTGGCCGGCGTCACACCCCGCACCCTGCGCTGGTATGACCGGGAGGGGCTGCTGAAGCCCCTGCGCACCACCGACGCGGGCTATCGCATCTACGGGCCGAAACAGGTGGACCGGCTCCAGCTGATCCTCTTCTACCGGGCGCTGGGACTGGAGCTCTCCGCTATCCGGTCCATGCTGGACGACCCCCGCTTTGACCGCCTGACGGCGCTGCAGAGCCATCTGGCGGAGCTGGAGGCCCGGCGGGCCCGGCTGGACGAGCTGATCCTGACCGTCCGAAAAACCATTGCGGAAGCGACAGGAGGTACACCTATGACAGATCAGGAGAAATTTGAGGCATTCAAGCGCCGCGTCGTGGCGGCTAACGAGGAGGCCTATGGCCGCGAGATCCGGGCCAAGTACGGCGATGCGGAGGCCGACCGGGCCAACGCCTGCGTCCTCGCCCTCACCCAGGAGGAATATCATCAGTGGAAGGCCCTGGGCGGGGAGATTCACACGGCCCTGGTAGCCGCGGTCCAGGCTGGCGCGGACCCGGCGGGACCAGAGGGGCAGCACATCGCCGCCCTGCACCGCCGCTGGCTGTCCTATTCCTGGGAGGCCTACACCCCCCAGGCCCACGCGGGCCTGGCGGAGCTGTACATCAGCGATCCCCGCTTCACGGCGTACTATGACTGGGAAATTCCCGGCTGCGCCGCTTTCCTGCGGGACGCCGTCATCGCCTACACGAAAGTCTGAGCAGGGGGCCCCGGAAATCCGGGGCCCTCCCGTTGCGCCCCCTCTCTTGCCAAGGGACGCCGCAGGCAGTATAATGGAAACGAAACTTCATCAGGAAAGGCTGTGAGCGGTATGACAGAGAATTCCCAGACCGTCCGGTTGGCGGTCAACGGTACCCTGATGCGGGGGTTGGAGCTGGAGGGCAACCTGCTGGAGGTGGGAGCCCGGTTCCTGTGCGAGGCCAGGACGGAGAACTGCTACCGGCTGTGGAGCATCCAGGACGTCCACCCGGCCATGATCCGGGTCAGCCCGGGGACGGAGCCCTCCACGCAGGTGGATGTGGAGGTGTGGGAGGTCCCGGCCGCGGGGCTGGCCTCCGTGCTGCTGAAAGAGCCGGAGGGCCTGACCGTCGGCAAGGTAACGCTGGAGGACGGACAGACTGTCCTGGGCGTTGTGGGCGAACCCGCCCTGGTCCAGGGCATGCGGGAGATCACGGCCTACGGCGGCTGGCGCAGTTACCTGAAATCTCTAAGAGATCGTCCCTGAAAAATGGAAATGGAGGAATTCATATGCGTGTTGCAATGATTCAGATGCCTGTCATCATGGACCGGGCGGCCAATATCTCCACGGCCTGCCGGAGCATCCGGGAGGCCGCGGCACAGGGGGCGGACTTCGCGGTGCTGCCGGAGATGTTCTGCTGCCCCTATCAGAACGACTGCTTCCGCCCCTACGGCGAGGCGGAGGGCGGGCCCGCCCAGGCCGCCCTATCGGCTCTGGCGGCGGAGCTGGGCATTTACATCGTGGGCGGCACAGTCCCCGAGCTGGAGGGGGACCGGGTGTACAACACCTGCTACGTCTATGACCGGCAGGGCCGCCAAATCGCCAAGCACCGGAAGGCCCACCTCTTTGACATCGATGTGCCGGGCGGGCAAAGCTTCCGGGAGTCGGACACTTTCTCCCGGGGCGATCAGATCACCACCTTTGAGACGGAGTTTGGCACCATGGGTCTTTGCGTCTGCTTTGACATGCGCTTCGAGGAGCTGGCCCGGTGCATGTGCCTGCGGGGCGCCCAGGTGATCTTCGTCCCAGCGGCCTTCAACATGACCACCGGCCCCGCCCACTGGGAGCCGCTGTTCCGCCAGCGGGCGGTGGACAACCAGTGCTTCACCGTGGGCGTGGCCCCCGCCCGGGACGAGGCCGCCTCCTATGTGTCCTACGGCAACTCCATGGCCGTGGACCCCTGGGGCGCGGTTGTCTGCCGGGCCGGCGCGGAGGAGACCACCCTGTACGCGGACCTGGACCTGAACCGCGTGGAGGAAATCCGGCAGCAGCTGCCTATCCTCTCCTCCCGTCGGACGGACCTCTATACGGTACAAGAGGTATGAGCGGCCCCGTATTCGCCGCCTTCTATGCCATTGTCCGCCGCATCCCCGCCGGGAAAGTGGCCACTTACGGTCAGATCGCCCGGATGGCCGGGATGCCCCGCTGCGCCCGGACCGTGGGCTATGCCCTGGCGGACTGCCGGGACCCCGCTGTCCCCTGCCACCGGGTAGTGGACCGCTTCGGCGGCACCAAGGCCGTCTTTGACACGCTTTCCCCCGGCACCCAGCGGGCCCTGCTGGAGGCGGAGGGCGTGCCTTTCCGCCCGGACGGCACTGTGGATTTGGCCCAGTGCCAATGGGCGCCGGAAGCCCTGTAAAAAGAACCGCCTGGCTATCGCCAGGCGGTTTCCTCATGGGATTTCCAGGTGGACGGACTGGTGAAATTCCGGCTCCACCAGCCCCGGGATCTCCACGGCGTCCGTGAAATAGACGTTTTCCACGCACTCCTGCAAAAGCTGCACGATGTAGGGGTGGGGCCGCTCGTCGGGCCGGCCCGCCGCCACGCAGACCACCGCCGTCTCCGGCTGGAGCAGATGCAGCAGCTTCCGGGTGGTGGAGGACAGGGAGGCGTGATGGGGCACCTTTAGAATGTCGCAGGGGGTGGCGGTGGCGGTCTCCCACATGTGGGCGTAGGCGTCTCCCCCCAGGACGATCTCCTTGCCGTGGTAATAGAGCCGCTGGCGGAGGCTGGCCACATTCATGAACTTGGCCCAGTGGATCAGCCCGTACTCGTCCCGCTCCCCCTGGTAGGCCGCGTCAAAGACCTGCCGCTGCCGGGGATACAGGGCCGGCTCCCCAAAGAGGATGTCCATGGTCAGCGCGTCGGTCAGCCGCAGGGTGAGCAGCCGGTCCCCCGGCAGCTCCTCCACCGCCCGGACCCGGCTCCGGTGGTCCCGGAGGGGCAGGGCGTAGAAATCCATGCACCGCAGCAGGTTCCGGGCGGCTCTGGCCAGGCCGTTATCCCCGTCCGGGTCCAGGCTCTCCGCCCCCTCCGGCGGGACATAGGGCGTCAGCAAATGGTCCACGGTGACCTGCTCCAGCACCCGCCGCAATCCGCCCACGTGGTCCCGGTGGAAGTGGGTCAGCAGCAGCACGTCCAGCCGGTCGATGCCTTGGCATCGCAGGAAATCCCCGGCGTAGATCCGCCGGGACCGGGGGTCCAGGGGCTCCGGGTGGTCGTCCCGCACCAGGCTGTCATGCCCGCAGTCCACCAGCATGGCGAAGCGCTGCCGGTCTCCCTCCAGCTCCCGCACCAGGATGGCGTCGCCGTTGCCCACATTGATGAAATCCAATACCAGCATCGCCCGGCCCCCCTTTTCTTTTGTTATGCTTACGATACCACAGTTGGAAGTTTCCGGCAACGGAAAGCCGCCGCCGCGGCCGCCAAATTTACAGGCACATTTTTGGTAGTTCAGACAAACTGCCCGACGGGTACGAAAAAAGAGGGGCGCTGCCCCTCTTTTTTCGACTTTATGCTCACAGCTTCCGCAGGGCGTCCACCAGGGCCGTCTTGCCCTCGGTCTTCTCGTCCTTCATCTTCACGATCCGGGCGGGGCTTCCGGCCACCACGGCGCCCGCGGGCACGTCCTCGATCACCACCGCCCCGGCGGCCACCACGGCGTTGGCGCCGATGTGGACGCCCTCGATCACCACGGCGTTGGCACCGATCAGCACGCCGTCCTCTACAATGACGGGGGTGGCGGAGGCGGGCTCTACCACGCCCGCCAGCACGGCCCCGGCGCCCACGTGGCACCGGGCGCCCACGGTGGCCCGGCCGCCCAGGACGGCACCCATGTCGATCATGGTGCCGGGGCCCACCACGGCGCCGATATTGATAACGGCCCCCATCATGATGACGGCCCCCTCGCCGATCTCCACCTTCTCCCGGATGATGGCGCCAGGCTCAATGCGGGCCTGGATTCCTTTCAGGTCCAGCAGGGGCACGCCGGAGTTGCGGCGGTCGTTCTCCACCACGTAATCGGTGATCTTCCCGGCGTTGGCCTCCAGAACGGGCTGCAGCTTCGCCCAGTCGCCGAAGACGATCCAGCTGCCGCCGCTGCCGAACACCTGGGCATCTCCGAAGTCCACGGGCTCCGTGGTGTTCACGTACAGCTTGACGGGGGTCTTCTTCTCGGAATTTGCGATATAGTCGATAATCTCCTGCGCGTTCATAGTCACTCTCCAAACAAGATTTTTTGCAGATCATAGAGGCCGTTGGGCTTCCCCGGCAGCAGGCGGGCCATGTGCAGGGCTCCGTTCACAAAGATTTGCCGGCTGGCGGCCCGGTGGGTGAACTCCAGCTCCTCATCGGGGCCGAAGAAGTGGACGGTGTGGGTCCCCGCCACGGTGCCGCCCCGGAGGGCGTGGATACCGATTTCCTCCCGGCTCCGCTTCCCCACGTTCCCCTGACGACCGTAGACCGGTCGCAGCTCGTGCTGGGGGTCCACCGCCTCCACCAGCAGCTTGGCGGTGCCGCTGGGGGCGTCCGCCTTCTGGTTGTGGTGGGTCTCCGTGATCTCGATGTCAAAGTCCGGCTTCAGCACGCCGGACACCTCCCGCAGGGCCCGGACCAGCACCGCCACTCCCAGGGAGTAGTTGGCGCTCCACAGCACCGGCGCGGCGCTCCCCAGGGCCCGCAGCTCCTCCAGCTGGGCCGGCGTGTAGCCGGTGGTGCCGGAGAGCAGAGGCGTCCCGGTGCGGCGGACGTAGGAGGCAATCTCCGGCAGGGCCTCGGGCCGGGAGAAGTCGATGACCACATCGGCCACCCTGCCCAGCCTGCCCAATTGGTCCAGATCATCCCGGCCAAAAGCCGCCTGGATCTCGTCCCCGGCGGCCTGGGCGGTCTCCTGGATCAGCCGGCCCATCTTGCCCCGCCCGATCAGCACGTATCTCACAGCAGTCCCGCCTCTCTCAGGGTCGCCCGCAGGATGGCCGCGTTGCCCTCGCTCATCTCGCACAGGGGCAGCCGCATGGGGCCGACGTTCAAACCCATCATGTTCATGGCGGCCTTGACGGGGATGGGGTTTACCTCCAGGAACAGGTCGTTCATGAGCTTCAGGTACCGCAGGTGGGTCTCCAGCGCCCGCTCATGGTTGCCGGTCAGGTAGTCCATGACGATCCGGTGGCAGGCCTCCGGCATGACATTGGCAAACACGGAAATCACGCCGCTGCCGCCGATACTCAGGAGGGGCAGCGTGATGTCGTCGTTGCCGGAGTAGATGGCGAAGTCCGGCCCCACGCAGTGGGCGATCTTCATGGCATAGGACATGTCGCCGCTGGCCTCCTTGATGCCGACGATGTTGGGGTGCTGCGCCAGCCGCTCCACCACGGAGACGGGGATGGAGCAGCCCGTGCGGCCCGGAACGTTGTAGAGGATGCAGGGGATGTGCACCTTGTCCGCCGTCTCGGCAAAGTGGCGGTACATGCCCTCGGGATTGGCCTTGTTGTAGTAGGGGGCGATCAGCAGCAGGGCGTCGGCCCCCATGTCCTGGTACTGGATGCTCTTCTCGATCTGGGTGGCCGTGCAGTTGGAGCCGCTGCCCACCATGACCGGCACCCGGCCGTTGACCACCTCGATGGTCTTTGCCACCACGGCGGCGTCCTCCTCATGGCTCATGGTGGGATACTCGCCGGTGGTCCCCAGCGTCAGGATCCCATCGGTGCCCGCGGCGATCTGCCGCTCCAGCAGCTCCTCCAGCACCTCAAAATTGACGCTGCCGTCCTCGTGGAAGGGGGTGATCATCGCCACGATGGAACCTCGAATGTTTTCAAATCTCATAGTAGTGTCCTCCATTTTTTGAAAATAAAAAACGGTAGAGACACGCCCCTACCGACAGACTGTGCACGCAGCACTCCCTGTAAGCGGATAGCGCACCCGCGGCGAAACGCCCCGGACAGTCCCGCGGGTATTCCCCGCGGACCCATCTTCCGCCTGTGCCCAGGCGGAGAATTCGGCGGATTTGCCTTTCCCACGCTCTCAGCCCGCCGGCTCCCGTGGGTCCATCGCATCCGCGCCTCTATCTCATTTTTTGCCATCATACCATCATTTTCCCGCCGATGCAAGGGAAAATTGAAAAAATGCTGTCGGTTTTTTCTCCGGTATGCTACAATAGCCCCGAGAACCCCGGGCCGGCCCCCGATCCCGGTCCGTTTTCAAGGAGGAGAACCGTATGCTTTCATCTGTCGTCGTCCACCGGCGGGCGCTGCACCGCATTCCCGAGCTCTCTGACCAGCTGCCGGAGACCACGGCCTACGTGCAGTCTGTGCTGGCATCCCTGCGCTGCGTGGTGACCACGCCGATCCCCGGCGGCATCTGCGCCTGGTTCGACGCCGGAAAGGCGGAGACCGTGGCCTTCCGGGCGGACATGGACGCCCTGCCAGAGACGGAGAACACCGGCCTGCCCTATGCCTCCACCCACCCCGGAAAAATGCACGCCTGCGGCCATGACGGCCACACCGCCATGGCCCTGGCCCTGGCGGAGCATGTGTCCGCCCATCTGGAGGAGCTGCCCCGGAACGTGCTGTTCCTCTTCCAGCCGGCGGAGGAGACTTTTGGCGGGGCCAAGCACCTGTGTGAGACCGGCGTCCTGGAGGCCCGTCACGTGGTGCGGGTATTCGGCCTGCACCTGTGGCCGAAGCTGGAGGCCGGACGGGTCTTTACCCGCCCCGGTCCCCTGATGGCCCGGGCCAACGAGCTCAAAATCATTATCACCGGCCACAGCGTCCACATCTCCAGGGCCCACGAGGGCCGGGACGCCCTGGCGGCCGGGGTGGATTTCTACCAGCGGTCCGCCGCCCTGGCGGCGTCCGTCCCTCCGCCCCGGGTGCTGGGCTATGGAAAGCTGGTGTCCGGCACTGTCCGCAACGCCGTCAGCGGGGAGACCGTGCTGGAGGGGACCCTGCGGACCTATCACGAGGAGACCTATCGGGCCTGCCGGGAGGGGCTGGAGCGCATTGCCCGGGAGGTGGCGGCGGAGAGCCGCTGCGCGGTGGATCTCCAGATCAGCGACGGCTACCCGCCGGTGTGGAACCACGAGGAGCTGTACCACTTCCTCTGCCGGAAGCTGGGGCCCGGCGCCCCCGCCCTGCTGGCAGAGCCGGTGCTGGCGGCGGAGGACTTCTCTTTCTACCAGCAGCGGGTGCCGGGGGTGTTTTGCTTTTTGGGCGTGGGGGACACGGCGGAGCTCCACGCACCGGAGTTCTGCTTTGACGACGAGACCATCCTGCCCCAGGGCGTGGAGTTTTTAAAGCGGCTGCTGATGCTGCCCTGAACCACGCGCAACCCCCGGTTGCGCGTTTGACAGCCGCCGTCGCTGGCCTTTTCCCCGCGAAGCTGGTATGCTGGCGGCAGAGGAGGGATTCCATGACACTGGGCGAGAAGCTCCGCTCCCTGCGGGCGGAAAAAGGCTGGGATCAGGAGGCCCTGGCGGAGCGGCTGGACGTGAGCCGCCAGGCCGTCAGCAAATGGGAACTGGATAAGACCGTGCCGGAGGTCAAGTACATCGTGGCCATCAGCGAGCTCTTCGGCGTCACCACAGACTACTTGCTGAAAGATACCGCCGGGCCGGAGGGACCGGAGGCGGAAGCCCCGCTGGAGCAGCCGCCTGCTTCCCCGCTCCGCCAGACGGCTTCGGAGCTCCTGACGGACCGCGGCACCGGCCTGCTGGTCTGGCACGCGGGCCTCCAGGCCTGCCGGGCTCTGGTGCTGGGGGACGTGGCGGCGGCGGTTCTGCTGGGACTGTACCTGTACTCGTATCTCTCGGCCTTCTCCCAGACGGACTCGTGGCCCCTACTGCTGGCGGCGGTGGCGCTGCCGGTGCTGGTGGTTTTGGGGAAGCTGCTGCTGGAGGGGACGGACCCGCCGGAGCGGGTCCTCCGCCGGTTCCGGCGGGCCGTGGGCATGGCCGCCGCCCTGTGGGGCCTTGCCATTGCTCTGCTGCTGGGCTTCGGGGAGGTGCTGGACGACACACTGCTGAATCGATACAGCGGACCGGGCGGCGTCCTGGCGGGGCTGCTGCTGGCCATTGGATTGCCGGTATCCTGCGGTCTCCTGGGGTATTCCCTGGCAGACCACTGGGTCCGGCCGTCGGAGGAATAGAGAAACGCTGTGCCAATGGCACAGCGTTTCCTTTTCTTTTACAGGGTCTTGATAAACTTTTCGATCCGGTCCAGGCCCTCCTTCAGGTCCGCGTCGGAGTAGCAGTAACTCAGGCGCATGTACCCCTCGGTGCCGAAGTGGATGCCGGGGATCACGCCCACCAGACCCTCCCGCAGCATCTTCGTACAGAAAGTGTTGGAGTCCATGCCATACTTGCGGATGTCGATGAACATGTAGAAGGCGCCCTCCGGCTCCTGGACCTCCAGGCCCATGTCCACCAGCCGCCGGTACACATAGTCCCGCCGCTTGCGGAACAGCTCCACCACATCGCTCACATCCGTCTCCAGAGCCTTCACGCAGGCCCGCTGGACAAAGGCGGGGATGGAGGTGACGGCATACTGGTGGTACACCTGGATGCGGTCCATGATGGGCCCGTCCGCCATGCACCAGCCCAGCCGCCAGCCGGTCATGGCATAGGGTTTGGAGAAGCTGTTGATCACGATGATCCGGTCCCGCATGTCCTGGTACTCGGCGAAGCTGTGGTACTCCCCGCTGTACACCAGGGAGCGGTACACGTCGTCGCACAGGACGAAGATGGGCTTATCTTTCAAGATGTCATGGATGGCGTCCAGATTCTCCTTTGTATAGATGCAGCCGGTGGGGTTGTTGGGGGAGGTGAGGATGATGGCCTTGGTCTTCGGAGTGATGGCCGCCCGCAGCTCCTCCGGCGCGATCTGGTAGTGGTTGTGCTCCGTGGGCAGATTCACGGGGACGCCCTCCCGCAGCTGCACCAGTGCCTCATACAGGCCGAAGGCGGGGGTGGGGATGATCACCTCGTCCCCGGGGTTCATGATGGTGGAGAGGGCCGCCGCCAGGGCCTCTGTGGCGCCCACGGTCATGATGATCTCGCTGGGACCGTAGTGGAGACCGTGCTGCTCCGCCTCATACCGGGAGACCGCCTCCAGCAGATAGGGGTAGCCATTTCCAGGCGGATAATGGGTATCATTATCATCCAGGGCGGCCTTGGCGGCCTCCTTGATGGAGTCCGGCGTATTCAGGTCCGGCTCGCCGATGGTCAGGGCGCAGGCGCCGGGCGTATCCCGCACCAGGTAGGTAAACTGGCGGATACCGGAGAGCTCCACCTGAGTCACAGCCTTGTTCAGTGTCAATTCCATGGGTCTCACGCTCCTTTTTTCACATGGTCTCAGTATAGGCTCTCCCCCAAAGGATGTCAACGGCTTTCCATGCAGGAGGCGGCCCCCGATGGGGGCCGCCTTCGTCTATAGCAGGGTGGTTTTATGCCGCCGGCGTCTCGGAGGCATACTCCTCCACCGGCTGCTGTGTCTCCGCAGGCGTCTCCTCCGGCGTGAAGGTCACGGGGTCCTCCCCCGCCCGGGTAACCGTGGTTCCGGTGAGGATGCTTCCCCCCTCCCCGGCGTTGTAGAGGATCGTGACCGCGTCGCCCGTATTCAGAATCACCGCCAGGGGGTTCTCCGCGGCGTTGACGGCATAGAAGGCCTCCTGCCCCTCCAGACGGAGGAAGTAGTAGGAGTTGCCGTCCAGCACGGCGGTGCGGATCTCCGCCACAGTGCCGGTGACCTCCGCCTGATCCGAGGGGACGACCTCCGCCTCTGTATCCTCAATCAGGTTGCTGTTGGCCAGCGCCTGCCGGTAGTTGGCCTCGCACTCCGCAACGGTGCCGCCGGTCTCCACGATGTTGTACTGCTGCACGTTCACCATGGCGTACATCTTCACCAGGCCGTCGTTGCCCTTCAGGGCCATGAAGTAGGTGGGCTGGTCGGCGATATTCAGCAGCAGGGGGAAGGTGGCCACATAGCTCATCTGCTGGACCTGGCTCTGGGCGGAGGCCTGGGCGGAGGCCTCCGTGGCGCCGGAGACGGCGTAGAAGTGGGTCTCCTTGGTCCGCTGGTTGGAGAGGATGAATCCGATGTTGGACTGGTCCGAGGTGACGGAGGTGACACCGGTGTACATATACACGTCGTCCCCGATGGCGATATAGTTGTACCCCTCCGTGGTCAGCGTCACGTCCCGCTGGCCGAACAGGGAGTTCAGGAAGCCGTTATGATACATGCCGTAGTAGTCGTACTGCTCCATGATCATCTCGGCGTCGTACACGTGGTCCACCCAGCTGGGAACCTCCTCATAGTACTCGCTCTCGCCGGTGACGGCGTTCACCAGCACGGCCCCCTGGATATCCGTGCCGCCGAAGAGGCCGATGGTCTTTACCATCCGGGGGCAGACCCAGTAGGGCTCCCCCTCCTCGTTGATCTCAAACACGGGCTCGGAGAACATATAGGTGGGGTAGTGGAACCGGAGATGTCGGTACAGGTTCCGGCCGAAATGCTCGGCGGTGGTGTACTTCATCCCCTCGTCCAGGCGGACCACCTCCGCCTCCTGGGTCACCATGTCGATGATCAGGTAGGCGGGCAGGCCCTCCGCCCGGTTGGTGAACCATTTGATGAGGTCCCCGTAGGCCAGGGAGGTCACCCGCACCGGGCGGCCCTGGTAGTTGATCTGGGTGTAGGAGGGCAGGATCTCAAACTGGGACACCATGTCGCTGAGCTCGCCCAGGGTCCGGTTGCCCAGCCGGGCGGCGGAGTCGGCGTCCAGCATGGGGATCTGGTCGTAGCTGATCTCCTCCACCTCCGTGGCGAAGTCGCCGGTCTGGATGGACAGCAGCTCGCTGTAGCTGCCGGCCCGCAGCACCACCCAGGAGGCGGCGGCACCGATAGCCACCACCACGATCATGGCCAGCACCACCACGAAGGGGATCGTACACTGCTTCTTCACAAAGCCGAAATACCCCTTGACCCCGCTGCCCTGGAAACCGGAGGTCACCATGGCGCAGATGCAGTAGACCACGCAGATCAGGAAGAGGAAGAAGTAGAACTCCTCCGCGTGGAG
>CAJFNE010000015.1 GCA_904393855.1 uncultured Oscillibacter sp.
ATCGACGAGATCGAGGCCGCCATGAAGGGCATGCTGGCCCCCAAGTACCGGGAAGTGGTGCTGGGCCACGCGGAGGTCCGCCAGACCTACAAGGTCTCCGGCGTGGGCACCGTGGCCGGCTGCTACGTCCAGGATGGCAAGATCGTCCGCAACTGCTCCGTCCGGGTGGTCCGGGACGGCATCGTGATCCACGACGGCCAGCTGGCCTCCCTGAAGCGGTTCAAGGACGACGTGAAAGAGGTCGCCGAGAACTACGAGTGCGGCATGACCGTGGAGAAGTTCAACGACATCAAAGAGGGGGATATTATCGAGGGGTACACCATGGAGGAGATTCCTCGGTAATCGGGTCCCGATCTGATCATTCCTTTGCACGCAGTGGGGGGCGGCGACATCGTCGCCGTCCTCGGTTGCGTTTATTGCAAAATCACTGGAAGTGCGTCCGGTTCGGACGGGGATGCCAGGTTGCTGGCAGCAATGCGCCCCCCATTCTCTTTTTGGTCTTGCCAAAAAGAGAATGGGCCGTGGACGGTCCAAGAGAAAAAAACGCTTCGGCGGGTCGGTCCGCGCAAGCGCGTACCTCCGGCCGCCGGCGGGGGATGGTTGGCCGTTCCACGTAGCAGCTTTGATTAAACGCGGTGCCCTTGGGGAAACCTCAGGCCCGGGGAGATCCCGGATACCCCGCCTTTCTCTTTCCGCTGGCGCTGGCCTGGTGAAAGACGCGGGCCGACGAGGGCGTCGGCCCCTACAGAGCGTCGCCGGGAATCCGTTGAAAGGACTCCCCGTCCATCACCCCGTAGGGGCGGATACCCACATCCGCCCGTTTCCAGCCCCCATCAACCACCGGTCAAAGCGCAAGCGGATTTAGAAGACCCATCCTTTCGACAACCACCCCGAGATTTCTGCCAGACCGGCACACGCGGGGGCAGAGCAAAGCGAATGCCCAAGTCCGGCGTGAGCCGGCAGAAGACTACCCTGTCCTAGTCGGAAACGATTCAGAAATCTCTCGTATGTAAGCGAACTTGCACGTACGTGCACGTTCCGCGCCAAGCGATTTTTTCTCTTGGACCGTCCACGGCCCGTTCTCTTTTTGTCAAGAACAAAAAGAGAATGGGGGGTGGATTCTCGCGGCGATGCGCCGCACTCCCCCGGGCGACCACAGGTCGCCCCTACCCCCGCGCCGCAAGGCGGTGCATTGCCGCCGGCAACCCGGCATCCCCCGTCCGAACCGGACGCCTCCCCGAAAGGAGCCCTCTATGAGCCACGCCATGGTCCTGGCCGCGGACCGCCCTCTCCCGGAATTCGAGCAGCTGGTCTGGAAACAGATGAAAACCGGCCGCCTCACCATCGAGGGCATGTTCGGCCCCATCGTCCGCCCCGGCGGATTCCATCTGCCCACCTGCTGCTGCGAGACCGCAAAGACGGTCTATCACGACCTGGACCTGCAGGCCGACCAGCAGTCCCTGGACGCATTGCGGGCGTATCTCGCGGACACCCTCTCCCCAGGAGAGTCCGTGGAGCTCTGGGGCATCTGGGAGGGGGAATATCGCAACGCCCAGGGCGGTCTCTCTTTTGTGGAGGACTACGCCCGCGCCAATCAAAATCCTGTCCGCCGGACCGTGACCCCGGAGGAATTGAGCCTGGAGGAACTGGCGCTGTTGGAACCCGCCCAGGGGGAATTCAGCGCCTGCATCACAGTTCGGAACCAACCAAGCAACTGACCTTCCAAAGGAGGTATTCGATATGCCAAGCAATCGCATCGGCCGCATCAACGAGGAGATCCAGCGGGAGCTGGCGGACCAGCTCCGCCACCTGAAGGACCCACGGGTGTCCCAGGTGGGGATGGTCTCCATCACCCATGTGGACACCACCAACGACCTGCGCTACGCCCGGGTCTATGTCAGCACCCTGGACAAGTCCCAGGAGAAAGACGTCCTGAAAGGGCTGAAATCCGCCGCGGGCTTCCTCCGGCGGGAGCTGGGCCGTGCCCTGCAGCTGCGCTACACGCCGGAGCTGCAGTTCATCGCCGACGACTCCATCGCCCACGGCGCCCACATCCTGGAGCTCCTGCACCAGGTGGAGGAGGCCGAGGAGGACCGGAAACCGGAGGAGAGCGAGGAATGAGCACACTGACTGTCGCGGAGACCGCCGCGCTGCTGCGGACCTTTGACAACATTCTGATCCTCACCCATGTCCGGCCCGACGGGGACACGGTGGGCTGTGCCGCCGCCCTGTGCGCGGGTCTGCGAGCCTTAGGCAAAACCGCTTACCTGCTGCCCAACCCGGAGCTGACGGACAACACCGCCCCCTATTTCGCCCCCTACGCCGCGCCGGAGGGCTTTGTTCCGGAGCGGGTGGTGTCCACGGACATCGCCACCGTGGGCCTGTTCCCGGAGAATGCCAAGCCCTACGCGGGTCGGGTGGATCTGGCCATCGACCACCACCCCTCCTTCGAGCACTTCGGCCGGGCCAACATCGTCCGGCCGGAGGCCGCCGCCTGCGGGGAGCTGATCTATGACATCCTGGCCCGCCTGGGCCCCATCACGCCGGAGCTGGCTCTGCCTCTGTATGTGGCGGTTTCCACGGACACCGGCTGCTTTGCCTACGCCAACACCACCCCGCACACCCACGCCGTGGCTGCGGCCCTGATGCAGACCGGCATCAACTACCAGACCGTCAACAAGGTGTTCTTCCGCACCAAGAGCCGCAAGCGGCTGCAGCTGGAGAGCGCCATGATGAACGACTGCCTGTTCTATGACCGGGGCCGGGTGGCGATCCTGTCGGTGCCCCTGCCCCTGATGACGCGGTTCGACGCCACAGAGAGCGACGCGGAGGACCTCTCCGCCCTGGGTCCCCAGATCCAGGGGGTGGACTGCGCTGTCACCATGCGGGAGCTGCGGCCGGACGTGTGGAAGATGTCTGTGCGCACTGGCCCCCGCATCAACGCCACGGAGGTCTGCCGGGAACTGGGCGGCGGCGGGCATGCGGCGGCGGCGGGATGCACCGTAGAGGCCTCCTGGGAGGAGGCTAAGGATCAAATCCTGGCGGCGGTGGCCAAGCACGCGCCGGACTTTGCCGGCTGAAATCCCGTCCCGGCGCAAAGGAGACCGATATGCCTGACGGAATTTTGATCATCGACAAACCCGCCGGCTGGACCGCGTCGGAACACAGCCTTGCGGAACACCGTGCCGCTGCGCGGCCCTGCTTATCCTTGCGGCCGGCCCCTCCTTTTCCGCGGCAAACCCGCGGCGCTGGGCTTTGCCGCTGAGAACGGGAGAACTGCTATGCCTGACGGAATCTTGATCATCGACAAACCCTCCGGCTGGACCAGCATGGATGTGTGCGCCAAGGTGCGGGGCATCCTGCGGGAGCGGCGGGTGGGCCACGGGGGAACGCTGGACCCCATGGCCACCGGGGTCCTCCCCGTGTTCGTGGGCCGGGCCACCCGGGCCGTGGAGTTCGCGGAGAAGGGCCGGAAGGAGTATGTGGCGGGGCTGCGGCTGGGGATCACCACCAACACCCAGGACACCACCGGCGAAGTGCTGGAGGAGCGGCCCGCCGCCGTCTCCCGGGAGCTGGTGGAGGCGGCGCTGAACCGCTTCCTGGGGGACATCCAGCAGATCCCCCCCATGTACTCCGCCATCAAGGTGAACGGCCAGAAGCTCTACGAGCTGGCCCGCAAGGGCCAGGAGGTGGAACGGAGCCCCCGGAGCGTCACCATCTATGAGCTGGAGCTGCTGGAGCAGACCGGGGAGGCGGAGTATACCTTCCGCTGCCTCTGCTCCAAGGGCACCTACATCCGCACCCTCTGCCACGACATCGGACGGTTTCTCGGCTGCGGGGGGGCCATGTCCTCCCTGCGAAGGACCATGGCGGCGGGGTTCACCCTGGAACAGGCTGTCACCCTGGAGGATGTCCAGCAGCGGAGCGAAGCCCTGCTCCTGCCCACCGACAGTCTTTTCACCGCCTACCCCGCTCTTCCCTTGCAATCGGACACGGCGGAGCGGCGGGTCCGCTGCGGCAACCCCATTCCCCTGCCCGGCACGGCGGACGGCACCTACCGGATCTACAGCCGGGAGGGGCAGTTCCTCTGCCTGTCCCGGGCGGAGCGGGGAACACTGACGTCCATCAAAAACTTTTTTGGAGCGTAAGATATGTCCACGAGAGAAAAAGTCATTGCCCTGGGCTTCTTTGACGGGGTCCATCTGGGCCACGCCGCCCTGCTGCGGCGCACGGTGGAGGAGGCCGCCCTCCGGGGCGTGGTCCCCGCGGTGTTCACCTTTGACCGCCCCCCCAAGGAGGTGGTCACCGGCCAGCCCTGCCCGCTGATCAACTCCCCCCAGGACCGGGCGGACCTCATGCGGCGGCTGTACGGCATCCAGGAGGTCATCATGGTCCCCTTTGACCAGGAGATGATGACCACCTCCTGGGAGGATTACATCACGGAGATCCTGGTGAAGCGGTACCGCGCCGTCCACCTGGTGGCGGGACACGACCACCACTTCGGCCACAAGAACCAGGGCTCCCCGGAGCTGCTGGCGGAGAAGTGCCGGGAGCTGGGCCTGGGGTGCGATATCATCCCCAAGGTGGAGATCGGCGGCATCACCGTCAGCTCCTCCTATATCCGGCGGCTGGTGGAGCTGGGGCAGGTGGAGCGGGCCCGTCTCTACCTGGGCCACCCCCACGTCCTCACCAGCACCGTCCGCCATGGCCGGGGGATCGGCTCCTCCCGCCTCTTCCCCACCGCCAACCTGGTGATCCCCGCCCATGTGCTGGTGCCCAGCCACGGCGTCTATGTGACCCAGGTCACCCTGCCGGACGGCAGCTCCTGCCCCGCTGTCACCAACGTGGGCACCCGCCCCACCGTGGACAACGGCACCGACGTGACCGTGGAGGCCTGCCTGCTGGACTTCGAGGGGGACCTGTACGGGCAGACCCTCCGGCTGGAGTTCTTCCAACACATCCGGGACGAGATCCGCTTTGACTCCCTGGACGCTCTGAAGGCCCAGATCGCCTCTGACGCGGAGACCACCCGGCAGGCTTTCCTCTCCGGGGAACTGGAGACTCCCGCTCTATAAATCCGATGCTGAAGATAAAAAGATCCCGGCAGGTTTCCAGCCTGTCGGGGTCCTTTTTTCGATCTGGGATTATCTCTCCCGCAGGCTTAGGAGCGGCGTCCGCTCCGCCCAGCGCAGCAGGGGCAGGCCCAGCACGTAGCAGGCCAGCAGCTCCCCCAATCCCACGGTGAAGGCGTTGAGACCATAGGCCGCCCAGAAGCCCATCCCCTCCATGGGGAAGAACCAGGCGATCTCCGCCCCCACGATCACCGCGTTGCAGATCACGGGCGGCAGGGGCGCCAGGTAGCGGTTGTGGAGCCGGGAGGTCCAGATGGCGGCCACCAGCGTGGCCGCCGTGCCGAAGATCCAGTCCGCCACCATGGGAGACCCCAGAAGATTGGCCAGGAAGCAGCCCACGGTCAGGCCGGGGATGGCCGCCGCCGGACAGAGGAAGGGCAGCACCGTCATGGCCTCCGCGATGCGGAGCTGGACACCCTGATACGAGAGAATCGGCAGGCTCAGGGTCAGTACCGCGTAGATGGCGGCGATGATGCCCGCCAGGGCCAGCTGGCGGGAAGAGTACTTGAATGCGGGCATGAAAAAAGACCTCCTTGCAATGATGCGGAGGCCCTGCACGCACAGAAAAACACCCGGGATGAGGTCCGGGTCAGCCTCCATTTTTTTGTTTAGAGAACGGACAGGCCGAGAAAAGGCCGCCGAACGAACGCCCCGAGGCGGGACGCTTGGACAGGGAGATGGCACCTGTCGGGAGACAGTATATCACAGGCCGGCGGGAAAGGCAAGAAGAAAGCGGAGGCCGATGGCCTCCGCTTTTTGGTTATTCCGCCGGCGTGGAAGCAGGAGTTTCACCCTCTGTCACCACTATACAGACCAGATCCGTGGTGGCGTCTGGATTCTGTGTCAATGCGTCAGAAACTTCCAGGATGTCGCGGAGGATATGCTCCGCCTCCTCCGCAGTCATGGCGTAGCCGGTGCCGATCACCCCGTCCTCCGGGTGGTTGACGTTGGAGTAGGGCTTGCCCGCATAGTCCGTCAGGGCGTCCCCCACCACGTCCTGCGGCAGGCAGACCACCGCGGCGAACACCACGTTGTCGTACTCTACCCAGGCGTCCGGCTCCACCACCGCCGCGTTGACTGAGAGGTCATCCTGAGGGGCCTTGTCCCCCTCCGCCGCCTCTGGGTCCGCGGTCTGGTCGTCCGTCCCCGCCTTGGGGATCGCGGCGTTTGCATCCGGCGATGTTGGGGAATTCTCCGGCTCCGCCTGCGCCAGATAGGCTGTGGGGACATCCTCCTGGGAGGCATCGTCCTCCACGGCATCCGCCGCGTCGGGAGCTTGCGCCGCCTCCGCCGTGGTCTCCGTGCGCTCCTGGGCGGTTTCGGATTCCTCGCCGACTACATCCTCGGCCACCCGGGCGCTGTCGCCGCCGAAGGCGGGCAGTCCGGCCAGCAGCACCACCACGGCGCAGCAGGCCGCCAGGGGCACCAGCACCTTGGCCCAGGGCGTGCGCCGCTTCCGCTGGGGCGCCGCGCCGGCGCGGATAGCCGCGCTGACAGACTCCGCGAAGCCGTCAGGCACCTCCGTCTCCTCCACGTCCGGAAAGGCCGCCCGGATGGCCAGGGCGTCATCCACATAGGCCTGGCAGCCCGGGCAGGAATCCAGGTGCGCCTGGACCCGCATCATCTCCTCCGGGGACAGCTCCCCATCCACATAGGCATCCAGCAGGGCCGCGTATTCATCACAGGGTCTCATGGGCAGCCCTCCTTTCCTGTCTGGTTAGACGCAGCGGCTTCGGAAAAGTTCCCGCTGGCGAGCAGAATTTTCCGCAGCTGCTTCCGTCCCCGGCTGATGCGGGACTTCACCGTCCCCAGGTCCAGGGAGCAGATGGCCGCGATCTCGTCGTATGTACACTGGTGGAGCTCCCGCAGGACCAGCACCTGCCGGTACTCCGGCGGCAGGGCGGCCAGCCCCGCCTCGATCTCCCGGCGCAGCTCCGCCCGCTCCGCCAGGGCGTGGGGAGAGGGAGCCGGGTCCTCTGGGTCGTAGGGATTCTCCCCGTCATCCAGAGAGGGGCCCGCCGCGGCCTGGTGGCGGCCCTCCCGCCGCAGCAGATCCACGCAGGCGTTGGACGCCAGCCGGTACAGCCAGGTGGAGAAGCTGGAGTCCCCCCGGAAAAAGGCCAGGCCCTGCCAGGCGGCCAGGAAGGCCTCCTGGGCCGCCTCCTCCGCGTCCGCCGGATTCCGGCACATGCGGCTCGTCAGAGCGAACACCCGCTTCTCATAGCGCCGGACCAGCTGCTCAAAGGCCTCCTGGTCCCCCCTGCGGGCATCGTCAATCCACTGTTGTTCCTCGTTCATTTCAAATCCCGCTTGATTCCTTTCGTCACCTGGTAGACGTCCTCCAGCGTGTTCATGCGGACGATCTGCTCCTTATAGTAGCCGGCGTGGGGCACGCCCTTCAGATACCAGCAGTAGTGCCGCCGGGCCTCCAGCACCGCCACGCGCTCCCCCCGGAGCTCCGCCGCCAGCTCGATCTGGCGCACGGCCACGTCGCACCGCTCCGCAAGGGGCGGCAGGGGCGGGACGGGCCTGCCCTCCAGCACCGCCCGGGCCTGGGCGAAGATCCAGGGGTTGCCGAAGCAGCCCCGGCCCACCATGGCGATGTCCGCTTTCGTGTGCTGTAAGATCCGGGCGGCGTCCTCCGGCTTCCAGATGTCGCCGTTGGCCATGACGGGGACGGACACCGCCTCCTTCACCTGGCGGATGCAGTGCCAATCGGCGTTGCCGCCGTAGACCTGGGCCCGGGTCCGGCCGTGGACCGCCACGGCGGACACCCCCGCCGCCTCCAGGGTCCGGGCAAACTCCACGCAGTTGCAGCTGCCCGCGTCCCAGCCCCGGCGGAACTTGGCCGTCACCGGCACGCCGACGGCCTTCACCACCGCCTCCACGATGCGCCCGGCCTTCTCCGGGTCTTTCATCAGGGCGGCGCCGTCGCCGTTGTTGACGATCTTGGGCATGGGGCAGCCCATGTTGATGTCGATGATGTCCGCCCCGGTAGCCTCCAGGGCGATCTGGGCGGCCTCCGCCATGCAGGTGGGGTCGCTGCCGAAAATCTGCACCGCCCCGGGGTGCTCCTCCGGGAAGCGCCGCAGCAGGCTCATGGTCTTCTTGTCGTGGTAGCACAGGGCCTTGGAGGAAATCAGCTCCGTACAGGTGAGGCCCGCGCCCATCTCGGCGCAGATCAGGCGGAACGCGCCGTCTGTCACCCCGGCCATGGGGGCCAGGGCCAGGGGCGCGGCAATCTCCACACTGCCGATCCGCATTCCTGCCACCTCCTCTTTCTTCGTCTTGCTTCAACGGGAATAGTGTACCGGATTTCCCGGCGGAATGCAATCTAAAATCTCCCGCATTTCCCGTCGGAAACATCCGCCCCCCGCCGGATTGCGACGGGATTTTCCGAGGCCAGGCGGTAAAATAGGGAAAAACATCCAATTTGAGGAGGGACAGGCTGTGGAACACGGTCCGATCACATGGGAGCGGAGACAGACGGTGCGGCTGTTGGAGGTGGGCATCCGTTTCTTCCTGGCGGCGGCGCTGACCGCCAGCCAGACCGCCGGCGGGTACGCCCCTTTCGCGCTGGGTCTGGTGTCGGCGGCGGGGGCCGGTATTCCGGGGGCGGCCGCCCTGGCGGGCACCGCCGCCGGCGCTTTCCTGTTTTTGGACTTCTCCGCCGCCCTGCCCCACCTGGCCATTGCCATTTTGATCCTCACCGCGGCCACCTCTTTCCGGGGCGTGGCCCGGCTGGGCACCGCCAGGGCCCAGGCCCTGACCGCCGCCGGGTTGACCCTGGCGGTTCAGGGCATCTATGTGGCCCAGTCCCTGGCGCCGCTGGAGCACCTGGCCCCCTGCCTGGCGGCGGTGTGCCTCACCGGCGCCTCCGCCTGGTTCTTTCGCCCGCTGTTGCAGCCGGACAGCACCCAGCCGCTGCAAAACGGCCTGCTGTTTCTGGCGGCATCGCTGCTGCTGGCTCTGAACGACCTGACGCTGCTGGGCGTCTCCCTGGGCCGGGCGGCCCTGTGCACCCTGTTGGCCTATACCGCCTATGACCGGGGGATGGCGGTGGGCGCCGCCGCGGGGCTGGGCCTGGGGCTGACCGTGGATCTATGCACCGGGGCCGGGGACGGCCTCTTCACCGCCGGCCTCGGTCTGGCGGGTCTGCTGGCGGGCAGCCGGCAGGGTCGCCGCCGGTCCTGGGCAGCCATCGCTTTTCTGCTTGCTGTGCTGGCGGCCCTGCTGCCGGCGGAGGACCCTTTCGCCAGTCCCCTGCTGGTTGAGGCCCTCCTGGGCATGGCGGCCTTCCTGCTGCTGCCGGGGCGACTCTTCGGCGGCAAGCGGGTCCAGCGGGCGGAGGTATCCTCCTCCACGGTGGGGGCGCAGCTGAAGGAGCGGCTGAACAAGGCCGCCGGGGCCCTGCGAGACCTCTACGACAGCATGGGCCGAGGGCCTTCCCCCTCCACAGAGGAGAACCCTGCCATCGTCTTCGATCGGGCGGCGGAGAAGGTCTGCCGGGGCTGCGCCCTGTGTGCCCTGTGCTGGCAGAAGGAGTACACCGGCACTTTCAACGCCCTGAACGACGCCACCCCCTACCTGCTGGAACGAGGCCGGGCCCTGCCCAAGGACTTTCCCCAGTACTTCGCGGACCGCTGCATCCACCTGCCGGACTTCATCACGGCGGTGAACGGGGAGCTCTCCGCTTTCCTGCTGCGGCGGCAGTACCGCCGCCAGCTGGAGGAGACCCGCCGCAGCGCCCAGGGCCAGTACGCCCAGCTCAGCGAGCTGCTGACCGCCACCGCCGCGGGCCTGGGGGAGCCGGTCCCCGTCTCCGGCAGGGCAGCATATCCCAGGGAGCGCGAGGAGGCCCCTCCCCCCTGCCAGGTGGGGGCCACCCTGCGGCCCAAAGAGGGAGAGACCGTCTGCGGGGACACCCTGTCCTCCTTCCAGCGGGAGGACGGGGCCTGGTGCCTGCTGCTGGCGGACGGCATGGGCAGCGGCGAAGCGGCCCGGAAAGAGTCCGCCCTCACCTGCCGGCTGCTGCGGCAGTTCCTGGAGGCGGGCATCGAGCCGGAGGCGGCTCTCAAGACCCTGAACTCCGCCATGGCGCTCCGGGGAGCGGAGACCGGCAGCTTCACCACCATCGACCTGTGCGTCCTCCAGCCGGCCACGGGGGAGGCCTCCTTCTACAAGTACGGCGCCGCCCCCAGCTATTTGAAGAAAGGCGGCGCTGTCCGGCGGATCGCCGGGGGCAGCCTGCCGGCGGGACTGCGGGGCTCCCCCGCGGCCCCGGACATCACCCACGCCCGCCTGGAGGTGGGCGGCTTCCTGGTGATGATCAGCGACGGGGTGGCGGACCCGGGCCGGGACGAGTGGCTGATGGACCTGCTGGCCGGCTGGGAGGGGGAGGACCCTCAGGCCTTGGCTGGGCTGATCCTGTCGGAGAGCATCCGCCGGGAGCACCTGCTGGACGACTGCGGCATCCAGGTGCTCTACCGCCCCCTGCCGGAAGGAAAAAATGGCGCAAGGCGGGTATAGAGCGGCCCCTCCCGCGGCAAAATGGAAGTAACACAACGCTGCAGGAGGCAATTGACAATGGTGAAAGGTATTTCCAGGCGCGTGGTCGTGGTGGACTCCCCGGACCAGCGGTTTTTTGAGCAGGCCATCTTCATCGTCCGCAACGATGCTGCCGGGGAGGGTGTCACCTCCCGGGAATTGGTAGAGGAGGCCCGCCGGGTGGCCCGGAACTACGCCAGCGGCGACCACGGACGTTTCAGCCGCGTCTGGCACAATCTCAGTCCCGCGATCTACACGCTCATGGGCGCCGCCGGCATCGGCCTGATCTGGCTGATTGCCGCGTTGATATAGAGAGCGTCCCCCTTCCATGCGGAGGCCGGTCCTGCGGGGCCGGCCTCCGCACAGTCTTGCCAGTGGGATGCAGCGGTGTCAGGACGCCTTTCGGCTTCGCCGCCGCGCGCCCGGATTTCCCCATAGGGCAAGCCGCAGCTGACTGGGGGTCAGCTGCGGCTTGCCTCAATTCCGGCGGCCCAAGTGAGCCGCCTTTTATAAAGCGGTTTCCCTTTACGGGAGACGGCGGGTGCCGGAGCGCAGGCTTCCGCTCTCTCCGGCGGTACTGTACGCTTTCCCAGGCAGCGGAAGAAGCCCCCACCTGCGGACAGGTTCCAGCAGCCGCTCCCGGCTGTAAATCTTTTGCAGCCGCTGCCCCACCGCTTTCAGACTCCGACTCTCCGCCACGGCCCGGCCCGCCGCTGTCAGATCCGGCAGGGTTCCGTCCAGAATTCCCGCTACAATCCGTTGAAATCCATCTAGATTTGACTCTTTGTATACATTTTCACCGTCCTGCAGCCAGCCGTTATACACCGGGATGTCCCGGAGCACCGTGGGAATCCCGCAGGCCAGAGCCTCCAGCACGACGATCCCCTCCGTCTCCTCCTGGCTGAGGAAAGCAAACACGTCCGCGCCGCAGTAGGCCTCCCGCAGCTGCTCCCGGTCCACATAGCCGGGGAAAGACACGTTGTCCGGGGCGGCGGCCATAGCGTCCAGAATCTCCTTGGGCAGCAGGTGGGGGTCCGTCCAGCCGAACCACAGGAAGCGGACCGACGGCATCCGCCGAGCCAGCTCCAGGAAGTCCGGCAGGCCTTTTCGGGCAATGGTGTGGCCCACGGAGATCACCACCCGCTCCCCCTCCTCCAGGCCGTAGCGCTTGCGGAAGGCACTCTGCAGGACCGGATCCGGGTGAAAGAACTCCGTGTCCACGCCGTTGGAGAGGCTGTAAACCGGCCGGCGGAGATGGTAGCTCTCCAGCAGCTGCCGGGAATACTCTGTGGGGGTAATGACCACATCCCCCAGATTGTAGCAGAAAGTAATCCATCGGCGGAACAGGGGCGCCAGCAGATCGGAGCCCCGGAAGGACTTCCGGAAATCCTCCATGGTGGAGTGGCCGTACCAGACGACCTTTCTGCCCCGGAGCCGGGCCCACAGGGCCGCCAGCACCGCGTCCGGCAGCACCGTGTTGATATGGACGGCGGCGGTGTCCGCCGTCCACCGCTCCGTCATGGGAACGCCGCACTGGGCCAGACACGCCTTCTGATGGCGGATGGCCTGTCCCACACCGCTCTTGCCCACAATCTTTTCTCCGCCTGTGTAAATATAAATCCGCATGACGTCCTCCTGTGAGATCCCGCAAATTCCTCGCGGAGTCTTAACATAAACCTCTGAATTTTTCCGAATTTTTTACAGCAAGGCTATAAAATTACGCCATACCACTGTCAGTCCCAGGCTGTACAGGGCAATGGCAAAGGGCTTGCCCAGAAGAATGATGGCGGTATAGCACCTCCAGCTCATGCCTGTGGTGCCCGCCAGGTAGCACAGGAAGTCATCCGGCGCCACCGGGAAGAAGATGGCCAGGGCAAACATCTTGGCGAAGCGATTCTTCTCCTCCGCCCAGCTGCTGTACTTGGCGATGGTCTTTTCGGAGAACAGCAGGGACAGCAGGGGCTTGCCGCAGTAACGGGCCACGGCAAACACCGCCAGGGAACCCATGCAAATGCCCACATAGTTGTAGACGAAGCCCCAGAGGGGGCCGAAGAGCAGTACACCTGCCAAACACCCCAGCCCTCCCGGCAGTACAGGCACCACCACCTGTACCGCCTGAAACAGCACGAACAGCACAATTCCCGCCGCGCCGCAGCTGCGCACCAGGGCCTCCAGCTGCTCCTGGGAGGTCAGCACGCCGCTCCGCCACCCCCAGATGGCAAAGAGAATACACGCCGCAAAGCCTATCAGGGAGATTCCCTGTACAATCTTTCTCTCTTTTGTCACGCCGACACCTCCTGTGTCCCTCTGTCCCGGCGGAGGATCTGCTGGCGGTAAATATCCTCCACGCTCTCTGCGAAAGCCTCCACGGAATAGGGCCGCACCGACCGGCGGGCCGCGGCGGACATCCCCTCACGCCACTCCGGGTGGGCGATAAAATCTGCCAGCTTCCGCCGGAAATCCGCCTCGTCCCGGTATTGCCAGCCGTTCTCCCCTTCCCGGATCACGCCGGCCAGGCAGGGGTCCGCCCGGCACAGGGCCGGCATCCCGGAGGCCAAAGCCTCGATGTAGGTCAGGCCCTGGGTCTCGCTGGTGGAGGCGCTGACATACAGGTCCGCCAGCTGATACCAGGCCGGAATCTCCGCGGGCTGCACCAGCCCGGTGAAAATCAGCGCCGGAGAGGTCAGACCCAGCTCGGCGGCGATTCCCTCCAGCCGGGACCGGTCCGGGCCCTCGCCCACGATCAGCAGCGTCACCGGCGCGTCGCCCAGATTGGCCCGGAACCGGATCAGCTCCTCCATATTCTTCTCCTCCGCGATGCGTCCCACCGTCGCCAGGATCAGATTCTCCTGGGGAATCCCCAGGCTCTGGCGCAGCACCGCCTGCCGGATGGGGTCCGGCTCCCCGGAAAACCGGCTCAGGTCGATGCCCGAGGGCACCACAAACACCGGCTTATCCACCCCATAGCCTAGCAGCAGCTGACGCACCTTGCCGGTGGGGGCGATGAAGCAGTCGCTCTGCGCCGCCACCCAGCGGGTCAGCAGCGTCACCGCCGTCCTGCCCAGGCGCACGCTGGAGGTGATATAGTGGGTGTAGTCCTCATACACCGTGTGATAGGTATGGACCAGCGGGATGTTCAGGTACTCCGCGATCCGGCGGGCCGGATAGAACGTGGAGAACTCGCACTGGGAGTGGACCACATCGGGCCGCCACTCCGCCAGCTCCTGCAGGGTCCTGCGCACCAGGGGCGTCCGCAGCCGGGCACCGGGATACAGCACCACAGGCATGGATCTCAGGTAGGTGACGCCGTCCTCCTCCCGGCCGTGATGATCCTGGGACAACGTCAGAATCCGAACCTCATGGCCCCGGGCCTCCAGCCCCCGCCGGAGGTTCTTCACCGAGGTGACCACACCGTTCACCGCCGGGGAGTACCAATCGGTTGTAATCAAAATTTTCATGGAGTATTCCTCCTATCTGTTGATCATACGAATCCGCGCGGCTGATTTCTTCAAGATCAGCAAGAGCAGCCAAAATTTCTTGCGGTATCCGTATTAGTTATCATAGTACAGTTAATACAGTTTGTCAAGCATTTGCCCCTCAAAATAGGATATGACATTTGCATGAAATTCTGATGTAAAGTATATCAAACCTGCATGAAATTTTCTAGTATAAGATTCATTTGATCTCAAATTGTTACATTTTTTTACCGTTTAGTCACTTTCTCCCACCACCCGGCGGTAAGTGCGGGCCGTCAGGCCATACACCAGCGCGTACACCAGGCAGAATACCGCCAGCGTGGCGGCGGCACAGGCGGCGAAGAGGGGTGGGTCCTGGAGCCCGAAGAGCTCCAGCATCCGGCAGAGCATGGGGGACGCCGCCAGCAGGTGGAGGGCGGCCATGCCCAGGGGCAGGAAGAACACCAGCAGCACCTGGCTGCGGATGGAGGCTCCTACCTCCCGGGGCGTCATGCCCACCTGCTGCATGATCCGGTAGCGGCCCTGGTCCTCATACCCCTCGGAGAGCTGCTTGTAGTAGATGATCAGCACGGTGGTCAGCAGGAACAGTCCCCCCAGGAACAGGCCCAGGAACAGGAAGCCGCCATACAGGACGGCGTACTCCTGGGCCAGCGCCGCCCGGCCCGCCGCGTCCAGGCCGTCCCGCAGGACAATCTGGTCGATCATCTGGTCCAGGCCCAGGTACAGGCAGGCGGTGGTGGCCACCGTCACCAGCACCATGGTGGAGAGGATGCAGATGTTGGCAAGACCCACCGCGTTCTGCTTCATCCGGTACAGCAGGCCGGAGACGGCGGTGAAGTGCCGGGTCTGATAGTAGAAATTCCGGTTGGCCCGCAGGCCTTTCAGCGCCGCGATGGACCCGGCGGTAAACAGGCAGTAGGTGCCGATCATCACCAGCAGCACCGCCAGGAAGAAGTAGGCAAAGGCGGAGACCGGGTCCGCCGTGGTGATGGCGATGGCATAGCCGCCGCCCAGGGTCAGGACCCCCAGGAGCGTCAGAAGCCATTTGGTCCGGGGCTCCCGCTCTCCTGTCTGACTGCCCCGGAGCAGCTCCACCGGGCGGGACCGGCCCAGGCGGAGGAAGTTGGCCAGCAACGTCAGGCCGAAGAGCACCGCCAGTAGGACCGCCGTCTCCCCCGCCGCCTTCCCGCTGATCTGAAAGGTGAAGGGCACGGACATCTGCACCAGTCCCAGCAGCAGCGGCGGCACCAGCCGTGACAGCAGGACGCCCGCCAGCAGCCCCATCCCCAGGGCCGCCGCCCCGCAGAACAGTGTCTCCCAGAGCATCATCCAGGCCAGGTGGCGCTTCTCCAGCCCCAGGATGTGGTAGACCCCCAGCTCCCGCTGGCGCCGCTTCATGACGAAGCTGTTGGCGTAGAGCAGGATCACCGCCGCGAAGATGGCCACCACCCCGCAGCCCAGGGTCATCATGGACTGGAGGTACCCCGCCCCCCGGACGGAGGCCACCGTGTCCGACCCCGCCAGGAACCGCAGCACGTAGTACATGGCCGCGGTGCCGCCGCAGGAGAGCAGATAGGGGCCGTAGAATCGGCTGTTCCGGGCGATGTTCACCAGGGCCAGCCGGGGGAAGAAGCCGAACTTACGCACCCTGCTCACCCCCCTGGGTCAGTTGGGTCAGCACGTCGGCGATCCGGCGGTACTGCCGCTCCCGGCCCGCCCCCTCCCGGTAGAGCTGGTGGTACACCTGGCCGTCCCGCAGGAACAGCACCCGGCCCGCGTGGCTGGCCGCCTCCACGGAGTGGGTCACCATGAGGATCGTCTGCCCCTCTTGATTGATGGTCTCAAACAGCTCCAGCAGCCGGGCGGAGGCCCGGGAGTCCAGGGCGCCGGTGGGCTCGTCCGCCAGCACCAGCTCCGGGTCCGTAATGAGGGCCCGGGCCACCGCCGCCCGCTGCTTCTGGCCGCCGGAGACCTCATAGGGGTACTTGGAGAGCAGGTCCCCGATGCCCAGCCGCTCCGCCAGAGGGCGGAGGCGGCGCTGCATGGCGGCGGGCCGGTCCCCCGCCAGCACCAGGGGCAGCAGGATGTTGTCCCCCAGGGAGAAGGTGTCCAGCAGGTTGAAGTCCTGGAACACGAACCCCAGCTTGGAGCGGCGGAAGGCCGCCAGGTCCCGGTCCCGGATGGAGGAGAGGGCCCTGCCGTTCAGCAGCACCTCCCCCTCCGTCGGCCGGTCCAGGGCCGCCAGGATGTTCAGCAGGGTCGTCTTACCGGACCCGGACTCCCCCATGATGGCCACATACTCCCCCGGCTCCACGGTGAAATCCACGTCCCGCAGGGCCTGGACCTGATTTCCCCCGAAGCGGGTGGTGTAAATCTTCTGCACATGCTGTACTTCCAGCAGCGGCATTGAGAACGCCTCCTTCTGACTTTGCACTATTGTATTGGTGTATTATGTATATAGTACAATAGCACAGCAGGAAGTCCTTGTCAAGCCCCAGGCAGAAAAAAGGGGGCGGAGGGAACTCCTCCGCCCCAGCTTGCTGAAAAGGTCTTTCCGGCAAGCCTGATTGAATTTGAAAGCTTCTTTCTCACCAGGGGATGGGTCACGGCCGGGGCAGCCGGAAGGTCTGCTCGCCGTTGGAAGCGTCTGTGACGGAGCCCGCCGGGAAAGAGATGATGATGTTGCCATCCTCGTCCAGCGTGAAAGCCGTGGTCTCGTCAATGGCGACGTAGTCCGTCAGGGGCCGGTCCTCCTGAATGGGGAAGTAAACGACCTCCGGGCTTTTCTCCATGCGGTTTTCCATCTGCATGGTGATGGTCTCCACAATGTAGTGGCGATAGTTCACGCCGCAGAGGGACTCCAGGGTGTCTGTGCCGGCGTTCTCCTGCTCCCGGGCCGCCAGCTCCGCGTCGGTCACAGGCTCCCAGGCGAGGCCCGTGGACTCCACAAAGGCCTGGGCGGCGGCGGGGTCGGCCTTACTCTCATCCAGGGGCAGGGTGAAGAGGGCCCCCACGACGTTCTCCCGGAGGGAGATCGTCCCGTCCTCCGCCATGGAGAAGAGGTCCGTATTGGGTATGCCGCCCTCATAGATGGCAAAGCGCACCGGGTGGTCCGCGAACATCTCCAGGTTCCGGCAGTCAAAGAGACCGTAGACCACGCCGTCCTCGATGAACTGCTGGATGGTGGTCCCCAGGGTCCAGGCGTTGACACAGCCGACATGGTAGCCATCCACCAGGGGGCTGTAGTTCAGGTTCGGGTAATCTGTCAGCGGCGCACCATCCGCCCGGGCCACCCGGAACACGGCGTAGGTGCGGTCGTTGATGATCTCGCCGTTATAGTTCGTGGGGACGCTCAGGTCCTCGCCGGACACCATGCCCGCCAGGGTGATCTGATAATCCCCGGCGGTCACGCTCTCGTCCAGAACAATGGCGTCCTCGCTCTGGAACGCCTCCGCCAACAGCGGCTCCTCCACGCGGTCCGCTACCTCCGACGGGCTCAGCCACACCACGGCGGCGGAGACGGACACCGCCAGCACCACCACGGCGGCCGCCACGGCCACCGCGATCTTTCGGGTTCTTTGAAAAGTCATCTTCGGTTCCTCCTTTTCCAGTTCCCGGGCGCGATGAAGCAGCAGCGCTGTGGTCCGGGCCTCGAAGTCCTCGGAAAAGGGGATGGCGTCAAAGGCTCTGCGGTAATCCTCTCGGTTCATGAAAAGTCCTCCTTCAGCAGCTGCCGCAGCCGCTCCCGGCCGCGGGCCAGGCGGGTGCCCACCGTGGGGGCGGGCACGCCCAGCAGTTTTGCGATCTCCCGGATGGAATATCCCTCGTAGTAGTGGAGGTGGATCACGGCGCTGTACTTCTCCGGCAGGGAGCGGACCGCATCCAGCAGCGCGCTCTCCGGCTCCGGCACGGCAGCCTGAGCCGCCTCCTCCAGGGGGACATTCCGCTTTGCCGCCGCCTTTTGCAAATCGGCGGCCCGGTGAAGGGTGGTGCGGATCAGCCAGGCCTTCTCGTGTTCGGCGTCCCGAAACACGGGGCGGAGGGTCAGCAGCCGCAGGAAGACCTCCTGCACCGCGTCCTCCGCGTCGGCGGCATCCCGCAGGCGGGTGCACGCCAGCCGCAGCAGCATGGGGCTGTACTCCGCCACCAGGCGGCTGATCTGCTCCTCGGTACCGATTGGAGTCATGGGTTGCTCACTCCCTTCACCACAAACACGAACCGGGGCCCGCGTTTTTTTCAGCGGAGGAAACTTTCTCAAAAAAGGACCGCCTTTCGGCGGTCCCCTGCCTATTCTCCATGCCTGCCCCGCAGCAGGGCCAGCACCCCGGTGAAGATGGCGAAATCCGCCAGGTTGAACACGTACCGCTTTCCCCGGCCCGGGACCCGGAGGAACTGCACGTAGTCAAACACCCGGCCGCGGCACAGCCGCTCCCACAGGTTGGAAAGTCCGCCCCCCAGCACGAGACCCGCCCCCAGGGGGCTGCGCCGCCGCAGCAGCCAGGCCGTCGACAGGGCCAGCACCGACAGGGGCAGCAGGACCCTCCGCCCCACGGGGAGGCCCAAGGCGGCCCCCCGGTTCCACAGGGGACGGAAGCGCACGGGGCCATAGGTCCGGGCGGGCCAGTTCTCCAGCCCCCGGCGGGCCGCGGCGCAGGCAGCCCAGACCGCCGCCGCGATTCCCAGGCTTCTCATGGGGCATCCTCCTCCCGCTTTTGGGCCTTCTCCAGGGCGGCCCGAACCGCGCCGGTCTTAGACCGGCGGTTGTTCTCCTCCAGCACCTGGGCGATCCGGCCCTCCACCTGCTCCACCTCCTGGCGGAAGGCGGAGGCGGAGAGACGCAGGGCCCCGTGGCCCAGGATGATCAGCTGCTCCGGGCCGTCGGAGGTGGCCACCTTCACCCGGTGCTTCTTCCCGATTTCATAGGTGGCCCGCTCGATATAGGCATCGGCGGTCTCCGCCTCCTTCGTGTAGACCACGTGGATGTTGTGGTACTTCTCCACGCTGCCCTGGCCGCCCTTCACCTTGTAGGCGTCAAAGACCGCGATGATCTCGCACTTCTGATAGCCCTGGTAGTTGCACAGCAGGTCGCACAATGCCTTCCGGGCGGCATCCAGGTTCTCCCGGGCGATGGCCTTCAGCTCGTCCCAGGCGAAGATGATGTTGTAGCCGTCCACCAGCAGGTACTCCGGGCCGGAGAACTGCTCCCGGATGGCCCGCTTCTCCCGCTCCGTCTCCGCCGCCGGGGCGGGACGCCGGGGCTCCTTCGGGGGAAGGAAGGCCCGCCGCTTCACCGGGCCGTAGGTCCGCTCGAAGATGGCCTGGAGCTCCTTGTCCTGCTCGAGCGTACCCGCGTAGGCGGCGGAGCGCCGGGTTTGAGGGACCTCCTCCTGTGCCATCTCCGGCTCCTCCAGGGAGAGGCCGCTGGCCAGGTGGGCGTGCTCCATCACCTGGTCCCAGGGCACCGTGTAGCCGCCGCCGTGGGCGCAGAAGACGGAGTCCGGCGTGTTCTCCACGTCCCGCTCCGGGTCGTAGCCGATGGCGGCGATCACCGCCTCCGCGTCCGCGCAGGGGCGGAAGCCCCCAGGCTGGCAGGAGAGCCGTCCCCGGCCCCGGGTGTAGGCGGCCACCTCCTGGGCGTAGTCCCGGAGGCCCGCCACCGGGGCCGCGCCGGTGAGGACCGCCGTCTCCCCCTCCGTCTCCGGCGGGGCGGTCTCCCCGTTCATCCGCTGCAAATCACTGATGGCCCGGCCCACCTGCTCCGCCGGCACCTCCAGCCGGAACTCGTACCAGGGCTCCAGCAGGACGCTCTCCGCCTGCATGAGCCCCTGGCGCACCGCCCGGTAGGTGGCCTGTCGGAAGTCGCCGCCCTCCGTGTGCTTGTCGTGGGCCCGGCCCGTCAGGAGGGTGATCTTCATATCCGTGATGGGGGAGCCGGTCAGTACCCCCAGGTGTTCCCTCTCCGCCAGGTGGGTCAGCACCAGCCGCTGCCAGTTCAGGTCCAGCACGTCCGTGGGGCAGGCGGAGGCAAAGCGCAGGCCGCTCCCCCGCTCCAGAGGCTCCAGCAGCAGATGGACCTCCGCATAGTGGCGCAGGGGCTCGAAGTGGCCGATGCCGATCACCGGGGCGGCGATGGTCTCCCGGTAGCAGATGGCCCCGGCGCCAAACGATACCTCCATGCCGAACCGCTCCCGGATCAGGCGCTGGAGGATCTCCAACTGCACCTGGCCCATGAGCTGCACGTGGATCTCCCGGGCGGCCTCGTTCCAGAGGATGTGGAGCTGGGGGTCCTCCTCTTCCAGCTGCCGCAGGCGCGCCAAGGCCGTGTGGGGATCCGTGCCGTCGGTGAGCTCCACCTGATAGGTCAGCACCGGCTCCAGCACCGGGCCCTCCCAGTCCGTCTCAAAGCCCAGGCCGTCGCCGGGGCGGGTGTGGGTGAGGCCGGTGACGGCGCACACAGTGCCTGCCGGGGCCTCGTCCACGGGGCGGAACTTTGCCCCGGAGTAGATCCGCAGCTGGTCCGCCTTCTCGGACCAGACCCGCTCCTCAGGCAGGTCCGGGCGGCGGTTCGTCAGCAGGTCCTTCACCCGGAGGGCGCCGCCGGTCACCTTTAAATAGGTGAGCCGCGCCCCCTGGGGGTCCCGGGCGACCTTGAACACCCGGGCGCCGAACTCCGCCGGGTAGGACGGCACCGGGGCGAACCGCTCCAGACCGGAGAGGAAGTCGTCCACCCCCTCCAGCTTCAGGGCGGAGCCGAAAAAGACGGGGAAGAGCTTCCGCTCCGCCGTCATCCGCCGCACGTCGGCGTCCCGGAGCTCTCCGGTCTCCAGGTACCGCTCCAGCACCGCCTCGTCGCAGACGGCGGCCTCCTCGGTCCAGTCCGGGGCCGTGCAGTCCACGCAGCCGCCGGAGAGCCGCCGCTTCAAATCCGCCAGCAGGGCGGAGCGGTCCGCCACGGCCAGGTCCATCTTATTGACAAAGAGGAACGCCGGCACCCCGTACCGCTCCAGCAGCTGCCAGAGGGTGCGGGTGTGGGCCTGGACGCCGTCCGCGCCGCTGATGACCAGCACGGCGCAGTCCAGCACCCGGAGGGTCCGCTCCGCCTCGGCGGAGAAGTCCACGTGGCCGGGGGTGTCCAGCAGCGTCACGTCCAGCTCCGGCAGGGAGAACTCCGCCTGCTTGGAGAAGATCGTGATGCCCCGCTCCCGCTCCATGGCGTCCGTATCCAGAAAGGCGTCCCGGTGGTCCACCCGGCCCAGGCGGCGCAGCGCGCCGCTGCGGTAGAGCAGCGCCTCGGAGAGGGTGGTCTTGCCCGCGTCCACATGGGCCAACAGACCAGCACATATTCTTTTCTTTGGTTGTTCGCCCATAAAAAGCTCCCCCTGTGACTGAATACTCTGTAAGTATATC
>CAJFNE010000016.1 GCA_904393855.1 uncultured Oscillibacter sp.
GGCGCTGGCCCCCGCCGTGTTCTGCGTGTGCCTGCTGGCCTGCATGCGGGGCTACACCCAGGGCCAGGGCAACATGACGCCCACGGCGGTCTCCCAGGTGCTGGAGGCCCTGTGCAAGCTGGGTATCGGCCTGCCCCTGGCCAGCTATGTGATCTCCGTCGGTATGGGGCTGGAGTACGGCGCGGCCGGCGCCATCTTCGGCGTCACGGTGGGCACGGTGCTCTCCATGCTGTTCCTGATCGTCTACCTGGCCACCCATCGGAATCGGGCGGAATCTCTGGATGTCCCGGACAGCGCCGGCAGCATTATCCGCCAGATTTTGGTGATCGGTATTCCCATTACCCTGGGGAACTCCGCCCTGAGCATTATCAACCTGATCGACACGAAGATCGTCATGGGGCAGCTGCAAAACGCCCTGCTGCTGTCTGAGGACGCGGCGGCGCTGCTGAACGGGCAGTACCGGATGGCCATGGATATGCCTAACATGGTGGCCTCTTTCGTTTATCCCGTCACCATGAGCCTGGTGCCCTTTGCGGCGGCGGCCCTGGCCCGGCAGGAGAACGCGGCGGCCAACCGCATCGTCTCCTCCGCTTTCCGCATCATCGCTCTGCTGGCGCTGCCCGCCGGCGTGGGGCTCAGCGTGCTCTCCACGGCCATCATGACCCTGGTGCTGCCCTCCCAGCCGGAGGACGCCCTGGCCGCGGGGCCCCACCTGCAGGTGCTGGGCATCGCCACCATCTTCATCTGCCTGATGATCCTCACCAACGCCATTCTTCAGACCTACGGCAAGGAGAAGCTGCCGATCCTCACGGTGGTGATCGGCGGGATCGTCAAGATCGTCATGAACTATATCCTGGTGGGCAACCCGGACATCAACATCCACGGCGCGCCGGTCTCCACCCTCTGCTGCTACGTGGTGATTGTGGCGCTGAACCTGTTCTTCGTGTGGAAGTACTCCCCGGAGAAGCCCCGGTACCTGCAGATCTTCACCAAGCCGGTGATCGCCTCCGCCCTGATGGGCGGCGGGGCCTGGGCGGCCTACGGATTTGCCAGCCGGGCGCTGGACGGCGCTTTCCTCTCCCTGGCGGAGCGGCTGGCTTCCAGCCCTGACAGTGTGGAGACCTGGTCCACATATCTTACCAACGCGGCGTCCACGCTGCTGGGGATCTGCGTGGGTGTGGCAGTCTACGGCGTGCTGGTGATTGCCCTGCGGATTCTGCGGGCGGAGGATGTCCGCTCCATCCCCCACGGGGCGAAGATTATTAAACTTTTGCACTTAAAGTGAGAAACTCAGAAATTTCAAGGGATTTCCCACTGAAATTTCTTGCAAAGGGGAGCAATGTATGGTAGATTTTCAATGTAAGCCGCACTATGGCTGGGAGGACCTCGTGGAGATCACCCGGCTGCTGCGGGGACCCGGGGGCTGCCCCTGGGACGCGGAGCAGACCCACGCTTCCATCCGCCGGAATTTCCTGGAGGAGACCTACGAGGCGCTGGACGCCATCGACCGGGACGACGCCCACGACATGTGCGAGGAGCTGGGCGACGTGCTGATGCAAGTGGTCCTCCACGCCCAGATGGAGGCGGAGCGGGGCCGGTTCACCATGGACGATGTGGTGGACGGTGTGGCCCAGAAGCTGGTCTACCGTCATCCCCATGTCTTTGGCGGTGCCATGCAGGCGGACAGCAGTGAGGAGGTCCTGGTGAACTGGGAGGTCCTCAAGCGCCAGGAGAAAGGCCAGCGGTCCACCGCCGACGCCATCGAGGCGGTGCCTCACACCCTGCCGGCCCTGTGGCGGGCGGAGAAGATCCAGCGGAAAACCGCCGCCGCGGGCTTCCAGTGGGACAGCGTCCAGGGGGCCCTGGCCAAGCTGGAGGAGGAGGTCCGGGAGCTGCGGCAGGCCGTGGAGGCCGGCGGGGACCCGGCGGAATCCCACGGCATCCGGGAGGAAGTGGGCGATGTGCTCTTCATCGCCTCCAAGATCGCCCAGCTCTCCGGCGTGGACCCGGAGGACGCCCTGCACCGGGCCTGCGACAAGTTCGATGTCCGCTTTCGGGCTGTGGAGGAAGCGGCGGACAAGCCCCTGGCCGACTGCACAGAGGCGGAATTGGTCAAGCTATGGGAAAACGCGAAAACCCAGCTGTCTTAACACGCGACCCGCGTTTAAGAATAAATCACGAATGAAAGTATGTAGGAGGACATGATCCATGAACAAGGCTGAACTGATTAATGCTGTTGCCGCCGCTACCGAATTTTCCAAGAAGGATGCCGAGGCCGCTGTGACCGCCACTTTCGAGGCGATTACTGCCGCTTTGAAGGAGGGGGATAAGGTCCAGCTGGTGGGCTTTGGCTCCTTTGAGGTGAAGAAGCGCGCCGCTCGGGTCGGCCGGAATCCCAAGACCAACGCCACCATTGAGATTCCCGCCTCCGTTGTGCCTGTGTTCAAGGCTGGCAAGGCGCTGAAGGACAGCGTTGCGAAATAATTATCCGCGTCTGCTTGCAGAATCCCCGGCAAGCGGGCTCCCTTACCAGGGAGGAGCTTTCGCCCGGTTCCGGGGGAAACATGACATTGGAACTGCCGGCACGGATGTGCCGGCAGTCCTGTTTGGGAGGAATCTATGCGTCTGGACAAGTACTTGAAAGTCTCCCGGCTGATCAAGCGCCGGACCGTGGCCAACGAGGCCTGCGATAACGGCCTGGTGGAGGTGAACGGCCGGCCGGTCCGGGCCTCCTATGAGGTGAAGGCGGGGGACCGGATCACCCTGCGCTTTGGCGCCCGGACCGTGACGGTGGAGGTGCTGTCGGTCCAGGAGACCGTGCGCCAGGCGGAGGCCGGCGCCCTGTACCGGGAGATCCCGTAAGGCCGGTTCTATTTTTCCGCCCCTGGCCATAGAGTGTGGACAGGGGGGATGAGCGCATGAAGGATTATGGCACGACGTCCGCCGCCGAGCACCGGCTGGAGCTGGCGGGGCGGGAGCGGCTGACGGTCTCCGGCGTGGAGGATGTGGAGCGGTTTGACGAGACGGGAATCGTCATGTCCACCGCCGCCGGGACCCTGGTGGTCACCGGGGAGGACCTGCACATCGACAAGCTGTCCCTGGACGGCGGGGAGCTCCACGTGGACGGGCGGATCGACTCCGTCTCCTATGAGGAGGAGAGCCCGGGCCGGGGCGGCTTCCTGAGCCGCCTGTTCGGATAATGGGCAACCAGATTTCCCAGCAGCTGCAGACGTTTCTCCAGTCCATCCTGCTGGGCCTCTCCGCCGGGATTCTGTATGATTTCCTGCGCCCGTTCCGGCGGCTGCTGCCCCGGGCCACCGCACCGCTGGACGCCGCCTACTGTCTGGCCGTGGGCGCGGCGGCGTTCCTGTTTTTGCTGCGGCGGGGCGGCGGAGAGCTGCGGGGCTTCACAGTTTTGGGGGCCGTGGGAGGGGCGGTGGTCTATTTCTGCGCCTGTTCCCCTCTGCTGCGGCCCGTGTGGGACTTCTGGGCGGAGACGGCGGCGGAACTGGCGCGGCTTGCGTCCATTCCCCTGGGGTGGCTGCGAACATTTTGCACAAAATTTACGAAACGCGGAAAAAATCTCTTTTATTTCGCACGGAAATGCTTTACAATAAATTGGAAAGCGTCATACAGAGGAGGCGAGCGCCGTGGAGAGGGCCCGCGCAAGAAAAAAGCCCAAGGTAAAAATGGGATCGCTGACCAAGGTGATCGTTTTGGCGCTGCTGGTGCTGATCGGCTGGCAGCTGTACGGCCTGCAGGGGCAGCTGACCCACGCCCAGGAGGAGCGGGACCAGTACGCCGCGGCGGTGGCGGAGCAGGAGCAGGAAAACGCCGCTCTGGAGGCCGACATCGCCGAGGGGCCCACGGAGGAAAAGCTCCTGGAGATCGCCCGGGATGAACTGGGATTGGTCAAACCGGACGAGTACGTGTTCGAGCCCAGCGGCTGACGGACCGTGGGGAGACGGCCCGAAAATTCAGACAGAAAGAGCGTGGAAGGAGAAACAAAGCGATTTATGGAGCCTCAGGTTGGGAGTATTCTGGAAGGCAAAGTGACCAGCATTACCAAGTTCGGCGCCTTTGTGGCCGTGGAGGGCGGGCGCTCCGGGCTGGTACATATCTCAGAGATTGCCAATACGTATGTCAACGACGTGCGGGATTACCTGCAGGAGGGGCAGACCGTCCGGGTGCTGGTGCTGCCGGCGGCCAATGGGAAGCTGAACTTCTCGATGAAGCGGCTGCAGCCTCAGGCGGCGGCCCATTCGGCGCCGGCCAGAAGCCAGGCGCGCCCCGCGGCGGAGAGCGGAGCCGCCCGGTGGGACAATGGACCGCCATCTCAGGGGCAGCCTCTGCCGCCCTCCGGCGACAAGGCCTTTGAGGACAAGCTGAAGCACTTCCTCTCCACCTCGGAGGGGAAGATGGCCGACCTGCACCGCAGCATCGACGGTAAGCGGGGCGGCCGCAGAAGAAGGTAAAGAGAGGAGACTGCCCTGGGGCGGTCTCCTTTTTTGCCGCGATGCCATAAAAAGGAGCCGCCCGGCGCAGCGCGCCGTGCGGCCCAAGCGGGTGGGATATTGGAAAGCTTCCTGGATTATCGTAGCACAGGGCCCCCCTTTTTGTAAATAGGAGCTTTTGCCGAAAGGCGACTTCTTTTGCGGAATCCTGTCACCCGGGAAGAAATTGTGAACCCTGCGCAGTTTTTCCTATACAATTGGAAAGATATGTGGTATACTTTACAAAAGAGGAGGCCTTTTCCTCTTCCACACGAAAGGAGCGATCACCATGAAGTTTACCTATACCTGCAAGAAAGTCTCCCTGAACGACTCCATCAAGAATTATGCTGAGAAAAAAATTTCCAAGCTGGAGCGGTATTTCCGTGATGAGAATCCCTCCGCTGCGGTGACATTTTCTGTGGAAAAGAACCACTTGTGTACCGTTGAGATCACCATCCGGGACGGCGGCACCCTGCTGCGCGCCCAGACCCAGGCGCCGGATGGGGATATGCGCAGCGCCGTGGACGCCGCGGTGGGCTATATTGAGCGGCAGATCCTGAAGAACAAGACCCGCCTGGCCAAGCGGCTGCGGAGCGAGAACTTCCCCGTCCCCGCCCCGGACGACGAGTTCGAGGTGGCGGAGGAGAAGGAGTTCGAGATCGTGCGGAGGAAGCACTTTGCTGTGAAGCCCATGAGCCCGGAGGAGGCGATCCTGCAGATGAACCTGCTGGACCACGACTTCTTCGTGTTCCGCAACAGCGAGGACGACAGCCTCTGCATCGTCTACCAGCGGAAGAACGGCGGCTACGGCCTGATCGTCACCGACGGCGAGGAGTAAGCTGTCAACCAGGAAAAACCAGGAAAGAAGCAAGGGACCGGGGCCGCTGATGCGGCCCCGGTCCTTGTACGCGTTCAGCCAAAGGCCCGGTGCAGGGCCTCCCGCTGCTCCGCGGTCTCCACCCAGTTCTCCACATAGCCGCAGTCCAGGCAGACGTAGCGGATCACGGGGATCTTGCCCAGCAGGGTGAAGGAGGAGGTGTAGATGTTGTTGCCGCTGGCATAGCGGCCCGGATGATCCGGCACCCGCAGGACCTTCCGGGAGCCGCACTTGGGACACCGGCCGGTGTTTTTCATGGTCCCCTCCTTACTGCGCGGCCCGGCAGAGGCGCATGGACAGGGGGACGGAGATTGCCGTGGTCACCACGTCCAGCGCCACCAGTGCCGCCAGAATGGAGTTCTGGAAGGCCATGGAGGCGTAGCCATCCGCCACGGAGATGGTAACGGAGCTGAGGGCCCCGGTGGCGCCGCAGACCAGGATGATTAGCAGGAACATCCACATCCGGCCCTTCTCCACGCCGAAGCGGAAGAACAGCGGCAGGGTGATGTTCAGGATCAGGATGCCGGCCAGCAGCCCCAGCAGGTAGCCGGAGGGGGCGACGGCGTCCAACCCGGAGCCGGCGATCCGGGCCAGGGTCTGCACCACCAGGCAGAGCACCAGGGCGCATACCATGAGCAGCCAGCCCAGGGCGTACTTGCTCAGCACGATGTCCCGGGTGGAGTAGGGCATCATGGCGGCCAGCTGATTCCACTTGCTGCGCTCGTCATAGGCCATGGCGGTGTAGGGCATCATGGAAGCCCAGATCACCACGAACAGGTTGCCGAAGGACCCGTTGAACAGGCAGAACACCAGCAGGATCAGAATAAAAATCCGCATTTGCTTCCAGAGGACATAGCAGTCCTTCATCAACAACGCTTTCATTGCTCCTTCGCTCCTTTCACCAGAAAGAGGATGATGTCTTCCACCGTGGGCCGCTCCAGCTGGAACCCGGCCGGGGCCAGGTCCCGCCGGACGAGACACCGGACGCCGCCGTAGCCGCTGGGCTCCCGGGCCACCACGGCCTCGGGCCGCAGGGCCTCCACCTGCTCCGCCGTGTCCGTGAGGATGCCGTACTTCTCCAGCAGCAGATCCTTCTCCTCGCAGAACAGCAGGCGGCCCTGGTGGATGAAAGCGATATAGTCGCACAGCTTCTCCAGATCGCTGAGGATGTGGGAGGAGATCAGGATGGAGTGGTCCTCCTCCCGGGTGAACTCGTTGAAAATCTCCAGCACCTCGTCCCGGACGATGGGGTCCAGACCGGCGGTGGCCTCGTCCAGCACCAGGAGCTTGGGCTGGTGGCTGAGGGCCACGGCGATGGCCAGCTTCATCCGCATGCCCCGGGAGAAGTCCTTGAAGGCCTTGGCCTCCGGCAGCTCGAAGCGGCGGAGATACTGGCGGTAGAGGCCCATATCCCAGCGGCGGTAGGTCAGGGCCATCATCTTGCCCACCTGGGCGGCGTTCATGGTCTCCGGGAAGTAGGCCTCGTCCATGACCACGCCGATATCCTCCTTGGCCTCCCGGAAGGCCGGGGAGGATACGTCCACGCCCAGCACCCGGGCGGTGCCGCTGTCGGGCCGCAGGGCCCCCATCAGGAGGCGGATCGTGGTGGATTTGCCGGCGCCATTCTCGCCCACCAGGCCGCAGATGGTGCCGCTGGGCACCGCCAGATTCAAGTCCTGGATGGCAAAGGCTCCGAAGTTCTTATTGATATGGGATAGTTCAATGGCATTCATGTTTCTTCTCCCTCCAAAAGGATGCGCAGCATCTCCTGCAGCTCCTGCGGGGACACCCCGCAGGTCTTGGCCAGCTCCGCCGCAGCAGCCAGGTGGTTTTCCAGATCCTGCAGCTGCCGCTCCCGGATCAGGTCCAGATTCTTCTCCGCCACGAAGCATCCCTTGCCGGCCACGGTGGTGAGGAAGCCCTGGGCTTCCAGCTCGTCGTAGGCCCGCTTGGTGGTGATGACGGAGATCTTCAGATCCTTGGCCAGACCCCGGATGGAGGGCAGCGCCTCCCCGGGGGACAGCTGGCCGGAGATGATCTGCGCCTTGATCTGCTGGCAGATCTGCTCGTAGATCGGCTGGTTTGCGGTATTGCGGATGATGAGTTCCATGGATGCTCCCCCGTTCGTACTGTACATGTACAGTATACACAGCATATACAGTTTGTCAAGGGGGTTTCGCAAAAAAAATTCAGGAAAAAAATCCCGCCCCCGGAGGGGCGGGATCAAAAACAATATGGAGTGTTCTCCCGCTACCGAGCGGCAGACTGCCGCGCGGGAGGGGCCCCGCAACGAGCCAAGCTCTTTTTGTCTTACTTTTTCTCTTGAGAAAAAGTAAGGAGGTCGCAGACCAGATCCGTGTAGCCGGAGGGGTCGTCCAGGGGCAGGCCCGCGATCAGCAGGGCCTGATCGTACAGCAGCGTGGCGTACTTCTTGGCCCGCTCCGGGTCCGCCGTCACGGCGGTCTCCAGGGCCTGGAAGATGGGGTGGTCTACATTCAGCTCCAGGATCCGGTCCGCGCGGAGGGACATGTCCGGCTGGACCGCCTGGAAGTACTTCTCCATCTCGAAGCTCAGGCCCTCGCCGGCGGTGAGGCAGACCGGGTGGGATTTCAGCCGGGTGGAGGCCTTGACCTCCTTCACCGCGTCGCCCAAGGATTCCTTTACGAAGTCGAAAGTGGCCTTGTGGGCGTCGGCGGCCTCCTGGGCTTTCTGCTGGTCTCCCTCTGTGATCTCCTGATCCAGCACGGAGCGGAACTCCTTGTCCTGATAGGTGCGGAGGGTCTGGGCGCAGAATTCGTCCACTTCATCCGTCAAATAGAGGATCTCCACGCCGTCGTCCCGCAGGCCCTCGGTCTGGGGGAGCTTGTCCACCTTGTCCAGGCTCTCGCCGGCGGCGTAGTAGATATACTTCTGGTCCTCTTTCATCCGGGAGACGTACTCCGCCAGGGTGACGGGCTTCTTCTCGGTGGAGGAGTAGAACAGCAGCAGGTCGGAGAGCAGGTCCTTATGAGCGCCGTACTCACTCACCACGCCGTACTTCAGCTGGCGGCCGAAGTTCTTCCAGAACTTCTCATAGCCCTCCCGGTCGTCCTTGAGCATCTTACTGAGCTCGCTCTTGATCTTCTTCTCCAGGTTGGCGGCGATGACTTTCAGCTGCCGGTCGTGCTGCAGCAGCTCCCGGGAGATGTTCAGGGAGAGGTCCGGGGAGTCCACCACGCCCCGGACGAACCGGAAGTGTTCCGGCAGCAGATCGGAACACTTGTCCATGATGAGGACGCCGCTGGAGTACAGCTGCAAGCCCTTTTCATACTCCTTGGTGTAGTAGTCGTAGGGGGTGGCGCCGGGGATGAACAGCAGTGCCTTGTAGGTGACGGCGCCCTCGGCGGAGACCGCGATGACCCGCTGGGGGTCGGCGTAGTCGTGGAACTTGTCCCGGTAGAACTTGTTGTACTCCTCCGGCTTCACGCTGGACTTCCGGCGCTGCCACAGGGGCACCATGGAGTTCAGGGTCTCCTCCACCGTGTAGGTCTCGTACTCCGGCTGATCGTCGGAGCTGCCCTCTTTCCGGCGGGTCTTGGAGACCTCCATGCGGATGGGGAAGCGGATGTAGTCGGAGTACTTGCGCACCAGCTCCTGGAGCCGCCAGGACTCCAGGAACTCGCCGTACTTCTCGTCGTCGGTGTCCGGCTTGATGTGCATGATGATGTCCGTGCCCACGCCGGGACGGTCACACTCTGTGATGGTGTAGCCGTCGGCCCCGGAGGACTGCCAGCGGTAGGCCGTCTCCGCACCGTACTTTTTCGTCACCACGGTGATCTGGTCCGACACCATGAAAGCGGAGTAGAAGCCCACGCCGAACTGGCCGATGACGTCGGTGTCCTTGGCGTCGTCCCCTACCTCCTGCTTGAACTTATAGGAGCCGGAGGAGGCGATGACGCCCAGGTTGTTCTCCAGGTCCTCCTTGTCCATGCCGATGCCGTTGTCGGAGACGGTGAGGGTCCGGTGTTCCTTGTCCGCCTGGATCTCAATTTTGAAGTCCTTGCGGCTCATACCCACGGCGTCGTCCGTCAGGGCCAGGTAGCACAGCTTGTCGCAGGCATCGCTGGCGTTGGAGATGATCTCCCGGAGGAAGATCTCCTTGTGGGTGTAGATAGAGCCCACCATCAGGTCCAGCAGCCGCTTGGACTCCGCCTTGAATTGCCTCTTTGCCATGAAAGACACTTCCTTTATGCAGATTAATTTCCAAATTAACAATATAACACAGGCTCGCCTGTAAATAAATGACTTTTTTGTAAATTCCGGTGGGAAATGGTTGTCTGCCGTGGACATTCCGAGTACAATAGAACATGAATCATCGCGGCGGTTACGCCGCAGAAGGAGTCTGACAATATGGGCTTTTTCCGGCAAGTGGGAAACGCGCTGGTGCGCTTCATGTACGGACGCAACGGCATGGATCAGCTGAACCGGGCGCTGCTGGGGCTGTATCTGGGCATCTGCGTGCTGCGGATGGCCGCGCTGATGCTGCTGCGAAGCAGCATCGTGGATCAGGTGCTGGACATCCTGCTGTGGGTGGTCATGATCCTGCTGTTCTTTCGGATGTTCTCCCGAAACCTGCCCAAGCGGCGGGCGGAAAACCAGAAGTGGGTGAACTGGTGGTGGCGGGTCAAAAACGCCGGCGGCGCCTCCCGGGCCCGCCGGGCGGACAAGGAGCATAAATACTTCGTCTGCAAGAACTGCAAGACCGTTTGCCGGGTGCCGGTGGGGAAAGGGAAAATCATCATTACCTGCCCCAAGTGCGGCGCGCAGATCCACGCCAAAAGCTGATGGAAGAGCGTGTGGACTTCACCAGGAGCTCGCCTCCTGAGCAGATCATCAATTTCAGCTGTGAGATGGGCCGGCAGCTGCTGCAGAACGGCGCGGAGATCTACCGGGTGGAGGATTCCCTCCAGCGGCTCCTGGCGGCCTACGGCTACGCCAAGGCGGAAATCTTCGCCATCCCTTTCTGCATCATCCTAACCATCCAGGAGGGAGACCACAATTACACGAAATCGGTCCGCATCCAGACGGTGGCCAACAATCTCCGCCGGCTCAACGAGCTGAACGCCCTGTGCCGGGACCTGTGCCGGGAGACGCCGCCCATCGGGGAGAGCTGGTGGCGCTTAAAGCAGATCCTCAAGGAGCCCGTCTACCCGCCGGTGGTGGGCTACTGCGCCCACGGCATGGTGGCGTCGTTTTTCACCCTGTTCTGGGGCGGCACCTGGGTGGACGCGCTGCTGGCCTTTCCCTGCGGCCTGCTGGTGAAGCTGGTGGTGACGGCCATGCGGCGGGCGAAGATCAACGTGTTCTTCACGGATATGCTGGCCTGCATGGTGCTGGCCCTGGGGCCGGAGATCCTGCGGAGCTTGGGCTGCCCCATCCAGGCGGATCGGATCATCATCGGGACCATCATGCTGCTGGTGCCGGGCGTCGCCATCACCAACGGCATGCGGGACGTGCTGGTGGGGGACTTCCTGACGGCCATGACCCGGTTTGCCGAGGTGCTGATCGTGTCGCTGAGCATCGCGGTGGGCGTGGCGGCGGCTATCACGGTGACCCGGTTCTTTCTGGGCGGCCTGCTGTAAGGGGGAGCGCGTATGCAAGACTGGATGAGCTGCCTGTACGCTTTCTTCGGATGCGGGGCGTTCTGCTTCATCTTTGAGATGCGCCGGTGGCGCTTTATCCTCACCGCGGCGGGGATCGGCCTGATGGCCCAGGTATCCTACCTGCTGCTGTCGGAATTTTCCACGGTGTCCCAGCTGCTGCTGGCCACCATCGTCACCGCCACGCTGGCGGAGATTTTTGCCCGGGTTCTCAAGACGCCGGCCACGGTGTTCCTGATCGTCGGCATCATTCCGCTGGTGCCTGGAGGCGGCCTGTACTATACCATGGAGTCCCTGGTCAACGGGGACATGCAGATGTTTACCCAGTACGGGATGGAAACCGTGGCCTCCGCCGGCGCCATCGCGGTGGGGAGTTCCCTGGTCTCCGCCGTCACCCGGATCATTGCGGTGAGGCGAGCGGCCCAGCGGCAGCGGAGACAGCGGGAGTTGGAGGAGCAAGAGCAGCAGGAGTAAAGGAAAAACGCGCGGGCCGGACCTTAAAAAGGTCCGGCCCGCGTTTGCGTCATGATGGAGAAAATCAACCCTGGCAGACAGGGACCGTCCAGCCCTTGGTGTCGGGCAGCTTGCCCCACTGGATGCCGGTCAGCGTGTCGTACAGCTTCTGGGTCAGGGGACCGATCTTGCCGTCGCTGATAAACACCTTGTCGCCCTTCCAGTCCAGCTCCTTGACGGGGGAGACCACGGCGGCGGTGCCGGTGCCAAAGACCTCCTCCAGGGTGCCGTCATGGCCGGCCTGCATGATGTCGGCGATGGCCACATGCTCCTCGCAGACCTCGTAGCCCCAGTCCTTGAGCAGCTCGATGATGGAGCGGCGAGTGACGCCGGGCAGCACCGTGCCGGTGCAGGGGGCGGTGTAGATCTTGCCGGAGATCTTGAACATGATGTTCATGGAGCCGACTTCCTCCACGTACTTCTTCTCCACGCCGTCCAGCCACAGCACCTGGGCAAAGCCCTGCTGCTCCGCCAGCTCTCCGGCCTTGATGGAGGCGGCGTAGTTGCCGCCGCACTTGGTGAAACCGGTGAGGCCCGGCGCGGCGCGGATATACTCGTCCTCCACGTAGATGCGGACGGGGTCCAGTCCCTCGGCATAATAGGCGCCGGAGGGGGAGAGGATGATGCAGAACGTGTAGTGATGGCTGGCGTGAACGCCCATGCCCACATCGGTGGCGAACACGAAAGGACGGATGTAGAGAGAGGTGCCCTCGGAGTGGGGGACCCAGTCCTTGTCCACCTCCACCAGGGTCTTGACCGCCTGGATGAAGTCCTCCACGGGAACCGGGGGAATGCACAGACGGTCCGCGGAGTCCTGCATCCGCTGGGCGTTGCAGTCCGGGCGGAACAGTTGGATCACGTTGTCCGCGGTCCGGTAGGCCTTCAGGCCCTCAAAAATCTCCTGGGCGTAGTGAAACACGACGCAGGCGGGGTCCAGCACAAAGGGCTGATAGGGGACCACGCGGGGATCATGCCAACCCTCGCCAAGGGTGTAGTCCATCAAGAACATATGGTCGGTGGAGACTTTGCCGAAGCCCAACTGATCGTCGGGGATCTTTGCTTTGGGGCTTGAGGTCTTGGTGATTTTGATATCCAGCATATGACGTGCTCCTTTACCAAAGTTTGAAGTTTTAAAAATGAAAAGACCTCCGCGCACTCCTGCCCGGCAGGAGAGGCGAAAGTCAAACTTCCGTGGTACCACTCTCGTTGCCGCCAAAGCGGCGGCCACTCGACTGCCCCGATAACGGGGGGCTTTCCGGTAAGGCATACTGGGGAAGAACCCGTTCCGCCCACTGCTCCCGGGTGACACCGGCAAGGTCCTCCCCGCCGCCTCGCACCGTAACGGCGGCTCTCTGCGGGGGAGATGTCCTGGCGGTCTGTCCCGTTCCTCACATCTGTCTACCTATTCATGTTATTCTTCTTTATACGCTGTTTGGGAGAAAAAGTCAACCGTTAAAATGCACAGAATCTCCGAAAAGGAGAGCGGCGGACCGGAAATTCCTCCGGCCCGCCGTGTGCTGGCAGAAATCTGCGGGGGACCTTACTGCACGCAGGCCATGCCCCGACGGAAAGCCTCGATGTTCAGGGGCACGAACTTCGCCTTGGCGCCGGTGAACATCTCCTCGATCATCTTCTCGATGGTCTCGGGCTTTAGGACCTTGGTGGCTGCCACGTAGGCGCCCAGCATCACCATGTTGCTGACCTTGGGATTGCCCACCTCGTCGGCGATCTTGCTGCAGGGGATGTAGTAGGCGGTCAGATCGGAGCGGGAGACCTTGTCGGTCACCACGTCGCTGTTGACCAGCACCAGGCCGCCGGAGAGCACACCGGACTCAAACTTGGCCAGGGAGGGCTCGTTCAGGGCGATCAGCTCCGTGGGATGGTTGAACACCGGGGAGCCCACCGGCTTGTCGGAGAGCACCACGGAGCAGTTGGCTGTGCCGCCCCGCATCTCGGGGCCGTAGGAGGGGGCCCAGGTGACGTTCAGACCCTCGGCCATGCCGGCCTCCGCCAGGTTCTTGCCGATGGCCAGGCCGCCCTGTCCGCCGAAGCCGGAAATGATGATCTCTTTCTTCATCTCACTTCGCCTCCGTTTCCTTGATCACGCCCAGGGGATAGTAGGGGATCATGTTCTCCTTCAGCCACTCGCAGGCCTTCAGCGGCGTCATACCCCAGTTGGTGGGGCAGGTGGAGAGCACCTCGATGAAAGTGAAGCCCTCGCCCGCCATCTGCTTCTCAAAGGCCTTCTTGATGGCCTTCTTGGCCTTGTTGATGTTGGCAAGGTCCGTGACGCACACCCGCTCGGCGTAGACGCAGCCGTCCAGAGTGGCCAGCATCTCGGACACCCGGATGGGCATGCCGGCCTGCTCCTTGGTGCGGCCTGCGGGGCAGGTGGTGGCTTTCTGGCCGATCAGGGTGGTGGGGGCCATCTGGCCGCCGGTCATGCCGTAGATGGCGTTGTTGACGAAAATGGTGGTGAACTTCTCACCGCGCATGGCGGCATGGACGATCTCACCGGCACCGATGGAGGCCAGGTCGCCGTCGCCCTGATAGGTGAAGACCGCCTGATTCGGGTGGGTGCGCTTGATGCCGGTGGCCACGGCGGGAGCCCGGCCATGGGCGGCCTCCTGCATGTCGCAGGCGAAATAGTTATAGGCAAACACGGAGCAGCCCACGGGGCACACGCCGATGGCTTCGTCCAGCAGGCCCAGCTCCACCAAACTCTCCGCCACCAGCTTGTGAATGATGCCGTGGTGGCAGCCGGGGCAGTAATGGGTCTCCATGTCAGTCAGACCCTTGGATCTCTCATATACGATTGCCATATCACTGGACCTCCTTCAAGGCCTTCTTGGCCGCTTCTACAATCTCTTCCACCGTGGGGATCACGCCGCCGGCACGGCCCATGTAGGAGATGGGCTTCCGATCCTCCACCGCCAGGCGGACGTCGTCGATCATCTGGCCGGTGGAGCTCATTTCCACGTCCAAGACCGCTTTCACATGATCCTGGCTGATCAGGTCGCGCAGAGCCTTCTCCGGGAAAGGCCAAACCGTGATGGGACGGAACAGGCCGGCCTTGATGCCCTCGGCGCGCAGGGTGTCCAGCGCGGTGAGGGCAATCCGGGCGGGGGTGCCGTAGGCGGCGATGACCAGATCGGCATCCTCGCACTGCACCTCTTCCCAGCGGACCTCGTTCTTCTCCATCTCAGCGAACTTCTCCGCCAGGTGCTCGTTGTGCTTGTCGCAGGTCTCCGGGTCCATGTACAGGGAGTTCAGCGTGTTATGTACCGCGCGGCCCTTCCGGCCGGTGGTGGCCCAGGTGTCCTTGGAGGGCAGGTTGCGCTTGGGGATGTCGTGCCACTCGATGGGCTCCATCATCTGGCCGATCAGACCGTCGAACACCACCATGCAGGGGTTGCGGTACTGGTCGGCGATGTCAAAGGCCTCCTGGATGAAGTCCACGGCCTCCTGGATATTGGAGGGGGAGAGGACCACCGTACGGTAGTCGCCGTTGCCGCCGCCCCGGGTGGCCTGGAAGTAATCGCTCTGACCGGGCTGGATGGTGCCCAGGCCCGGGCCGCCCCGCATGCAGTTGACGATGACGGCGGGGATCTCGGACCCGATCAGGTAGGAGATGCCCTCCTGCATCAGGCTGATGCCGGGGGAAGAGGAGGTGGTCATGGCACGCATGCCGGAGCCGCCGGCACCGTAGACCATGTTGATGGCGGCCAGCTCAGACTCGGCCTGCACAAAGACGCGGCCGTGCTTGGGCATATGGACGGACATATACTCCGGAACCTCGCTCTGGGGGGTGATGGGATAACCAAAATAACAGTCGCAGCCGGCGCGGATGGCCGCCTCTGCGATGGCTTCATTGCCTTTCCACAGTTCTTTTTCCATGATGTTGACCTCCTTCTCTCAGAATTTCTCCACAGTGATGACGGAATCCGGGCACATCTTTGCGCAGCTGGCGCAGCCAATGCACAGGTCCATCTCCTTCACCGTGGCGGGGTGATACCCCTTGCGGTTGGTGACGGCAGTGTCCATGACCACAATGTGCTTGGGGCACACGGTGGTGCAGAGCTCACAGCCTTTGCAGCGGTTGGTGTCAAACGTTACTTTTGCAGACATGACGAGTCCTCCTTTCCCCTCTTGCCGCGGTTATTCCCACGGCTTTTTCATCTGGATTGTAATCGGAAATACCGTTTCCGGAAGATCTGACAACTGGTTGGCCAGGCGCTCCACCGCCACATGGCAGAGGACGGGGATGCCGGTTTGACGGGAGACCTCGGCGGCCAGAACGGCGCCCTTGCGGATATCTGCGGCGGTGGTCTCCCCGCAGAGGTGCGTATTGTTGACAATGCCGGTGCAGGGCAGGCCCGTGGCGGCCTCAATGCCCCGCAGATAGGCGATGGCATTTTCCGCCTCCCGGACCTCGGGCCGGTGGGCGTTGAGCACGTAGATCAGCTGGTAGTCCTCCGCCAGGATCTTGGGGCGGAACCGGGCCAGCACCCGGGCGCCCACCGGGTCCCCGCCAATATCCAGGATGCCGCGCAGGTCCCGATTCTCGAAGATTGTCAGCAGCTCCGCCGGCAGGGAGGGAACGTCCGCGTCGGCGCACGCCTGGGACGAGGAGATCAACTGCACACCGGCCTGGGCCAGGGTGTCCCGGCGTTCCCGGGAGCGGAAGTAGGGATTGACAATGTCCAGATCCGCCACCATGACCCGCTGCCCCTCGGCCGCCATGGCCAGCGCCAGATTCACGGCGAACTCCGTCTTTCCGGTGCCATAGTGCCCGGTGATGATGGAGACGCGATGAGAACAGAATGATGTGGAGCGCAAGACCAACCCCCCTAAAAAAATCTTGTATTATTTCCAATTATATTGTATGATGTCATTGTACACGAAATTCAAGATAGTGTCAATAGGAGCATTGCTTTTTCCTGAAAAAATGGTAATATTGTATATACTTGCAGGAGGTTGCGGCCCGCGGGGACTTCACGGAACAGAAAAAGTGTCAATATGAACCATGTAGAGGGCCTTTTTACGGAAGAACAGGCATCCTTGGAAACTTTTGCGCAGATTTCATATTTGACGAGGTGAGAGGGCTGCGTAATAACAGGAGGAATTTTATGGCGGAGAGAAAACGAGAGAAACTGTCCAAGCAGACGTCTGACCGGCTGTATGAGATGATCGTGGAGGAGCGGCGGTGCCCGCCCGGCAGCAAGCTGCCCAATGAAAATGAGCTCAGCCGCGCACTGGAGGTCAGCCGCACCACCCTGCGGGAGGCCATCTCTTTCCTGGTGGCCCGGGGAGTGCTGGTGATCCGGCGGGGCAAGGGCACCTATGTGGCGGAGGAACTGCCCACCGCCGGGATGGACCTGGAGGGCCTGGCGGGCCTGCAGGCCCGGACCCGGGCCCGGGACCTCTTTGAGATGCGGCTGATTTTCGAGCCGGCCACGGTGGCTCTGGCCTGCCGCCGGGCCAGCGAGGAGGAGCTGCAGCAGATCCAGCAGAAGGCGGACCGGATGGAGGAGATCGCCCGGGCGGGGGGCGACTGGCCCCTGGCGGACCAGGAGTTCCACTGGGCCATCATCAAGGCGTCCCACAACGAGTACATGCGGAAGCTGTATCCCATCATCAACAGCGCGGTGAACGAGGTCATGCAGCGGACCCGGAACCGCCAGCGGATGCAGGAGACCGCCATCCAGGATAACAAGCTGATTCTGGAGTTTCTCCACAAGCGGGACGCGGAGAGCGCCAGCCAGGCCATGACCATCCACATGAAGCACCTGATGACCACCCTGGATGAGTCCTGACCCAGGGGAGCGCCCCGCGCCGTTTGGAGGACCCGGATGGAAAAGGCGATTACAAAAAAACCACCGCCCGCCGGCAGCATGCCGGCGAGCGGTGGTTTTTCTTTGCGCTTTGAGCCGGGCGTCCCCCGGGAAAGACGGGGATCAGCGCCCGCACAGCAGATGCAGGGCCTCCACATAGCCGGGGAGGCCGTGGCCCCGGATGGTCCCCACACAGGCGGCGCGGATGTAGGACACATGCCGGAAATCCTCCCGGCTGTCCGGGTCGGACACGTGGACCTCCACGGTGGGGATGCCCACGGCTTTCACCGCGTCCAGCAGGGCCACGCTGGTGTGGGTGTAGGCCGCCGGGTTGATGATGATGCCGTCCACATGGTCGAAGTAGGCCTGCTGGATGGCGTCCACCAAAGCCCCCTCGTGGTTGGACTGAAAGAAGGAGACGGTGACCCCCAGCCGGTCCGCCTCCGCCTGGACCAGGGCCTTCAGGTCCTCGTAGGTCTCATGGCCGTAGATCTCCGGCTGGCGGATGCCCAGCATGTTCATGTTGGGGCCGTTAAGTACCAGAATGTTCACAGAATTCCCTCCAGATGGCGGCGGCGGTGTCCTCCACCGTGCCGTTATTATCGATCTCCGTGTCCCGGAAGCGGGTGTACAGGGGTTCCCGCTCCCGCCACATGGCGGCAAGGTCCGCCCCCTGGGACAGGGGCCGCCCCTCGGTGGGAAGCAGGCTGAGGTCCCGGATCAGGTGGTAGATGCGGCCGTTCTGGCGCAGGGAGCCGTAGTTGGCCGCTGTCTTGACGATGCCGCCGCCGGTGAGCAGGATGACGCCGGTGCGCTTCCCGGCCTCCGCCGCCGC
>CAJFNE010000017.1 GCA_904393855.1 uncultured Oscillibacter sp.
TTTGGCAGCGGGTGAAGGATTCGAACCCTCACATACAGAGTCAGAGTCTGCTGTGCTACCCTTACACAAACCCGCTATATCTGTCCGCCACAGCGAACAGATATTATTATACAGAAAAATTGCTTTTTGTCAAGGGGGTTTTTGAAATTCTTTTCCAGATTTCAGCGTCCCCCACGGCCGTCAAAGAGCCGCCGCAGGAAACTGCCTCCCCGGGACTTGCTGCCAGGCTTTTGCAGCCGGTTCAGCGCCTCCCGCGCGCTTGTGTGCTTCTGCGCCGCTGCCGCGCGGTACAGCTCCAGGGCCCGGTCCAGATCCTGGGGCACTCCCGTGCCGAGCTCATAGCACCGCCCCAGGCGAAACTGGGCGTCGGCATAGCCCTGGTCCGCCGATGCCCGGTACCATTTCACCGCCTCTGTCCAGTCCCGCGCGACCCCCAAGCCCCGCTCATAGAGATAGCCCAGGTTGTGTTGGCTGGTGTCGTCGCCCTGCTCCGCCGCCAGGCGGTACCACCGGGCAGCCTGCTCCAGGCTTTTCACCACGCCCCGGCCCTGCTCGTAGCACCAGCCCAGGTTGCACTGGGCCCAGGAATAGCCCTGTTTCGCGGAGGTCTGGTACCAATGCGCTGCCTTGGCCCAATTCTGCTCCACGCCATGGCCCATGGCATAGAGGTATCCCAGATTGAACTGGCCCGCCGCGTCGCCCTGGTCCGCCGCCTGGCGGTACAGCGCCGCCGCCTGCGCGTAGTCCTGCTGGACGCCTATTCCGCGCTCATAGCAGAATCCCAGATTGCTCTGCGCCCGGGAATAGCCCTGATCCGCCGCTTTCCGATACCAGTGCACGGCTTCCTCCCCGCTCTTCGGCACTCCCTGCCCATGCTCGTACAGGTAGCCCAGGTTGCACTGGCCCGCCGCGTCGCCCTGGTCCGCCGCCTGGCGGTATAACCCCGCCGCTCGAACCAGGTCCCGGACCACGCCCTCGCCGTGCTCATAGCACACGCCCAGATTACACTGGGCGGCCGCGTAGCCGGCGTCGGCGGCCTGCCGGTACCAGCGGACCGCCTCCTCCCAGTTTTGCTCCACGCCGATGCCGCGCTTGCAGCATACCCCCAGGCAGAACATGCCACGGGGGTCCTCCTGCTCCGCCGCCTGCCGGTACCAGTGGGCGGCCCGGGCGAGGTTTTGCTCCACACCCTTGCCGTGTTCATAGCACCAGGCCAGATTGCACTGGGCCCGGGCCAGGCCCTGCTGAGCGGCCGCCCCATACCAGCGCGCCGCCTCCTCCCAGTTTTGCTCCACACCCCGGCCCGTCTCGTAGAGGAATCCCAGGTTGCACTGCCCCGGCGGGTTGCCGGCCTCAGCGGCCTGCCGGTACAGCTCCGCCGCCCGGCCATAGTCCTGCTCCACGCCCTCGCCCCGCTCATAGCACACGCCTAAATCGCACATGGCATAGGGGGAACCGGCATCCACCGCCCTTGTGTACCAGCGGACGGCCTCTTCCGCGTTCTGCTCCACGCCGATGCCGTAGTCGTAAGCCCGGGCCACGCTGAACAGCCCCCGGGCGTCCTCCTGCTCCGCCGCCCGGCGATACCAGGAAAACGCGATCTCCAAGTCCCGCGCCACGCCCTGGCCGTGCTCATAGCACCAGGCCAGGTTGCACTGGGCGCGAGGCAGATTCCGCTCCGCCGCCACACGGTACCACCGGACGGCTTCCTCCCAGCTCTGCTCCACGCCCTGGCCGGTCTCGTAGAGATACCCCAGGCAGCAGGCGCACTCCTCATCGTCCTGCTCGGCGCCCCTGCGGTACCAGGCGGCCGCCTCCTTGGGGTCCGCGGGCACACCCCGGCCCCGCTCATAGCAGAGCCCCAGGCACAGCTGGCCCCGGGGATACCCCTGCTCCGCCGCCTGGCGGTACAGCTCCGCAGCGGCAGCATAGTCCCGCTCCACACCCTTGCCAAACTCCAAGCACCAGGCCAGGTTGCACTGGGCCCGGAGATAGCCCTGGTCCGCGGCTTTCCGGTACCAGGCAACCGCCTCCTCCCAGCTCTGCTCCACGCCCCGGCCCGCCTCATAGCAGAAGCCCAGGCAGCACTGTCCCGAGGCGTTCCCGCTCTCCGCGGCGGCCCGGTACCACTTGACCGCCTGCTCCAGATCCGCCGGGACGCCGATACCAAACTCATAACACCGCCCCAACTCCGTCTGGGCGCCCGGGTACCCCAGCCACGCCGCGGACTGATACCACTTCACCGCCTCATCGTCGCTCTGTTCCACGCCCTCGCCCTGCCGGTATGCCTCCCCCAGCAGGAACTGGGCCCGGGGAAAGCCCTGCTCGGCGCCCTTGCGGTAGCACTCCAGCGCCTTGTCCGCGTCCCGCGCCACGCCAATGCCGTATGTATAGCAGTAGCCCAGATTTGTCAGCGCAGGCACGTAGTCCTGGGCCGCGGCCTGGGCGTACAGCACCACCGCTTGCTTGGGATCCGCCTCCACGCCGACGCCGGCCTCCAGGCACCAGCCTAGGTTGGTCAGCCCCTGCACATCCCCCAGGGCCGCCGCCCGCTGGTAGTAGGCCAGGGCGTCCGTGTCCCGCTTCTCGTCCACCGCCTGGCCGCCCAGGGCCACCCAATCGCTTCCGGTCATCTCCTCCTCGTCCACCTGCTGGAAAAAGGTGCCCCCGCAACGGGGGCATACATCCGGCTCCTGCTCCAGAGTGAAGCCGCAGTCCGGGTTTTCACAACGATAGTAATCCATGTACATTCGCTCCTATCACGATCCGCTGTTTGGATCAAAGGCGGTCCCGCCGTCATAGAACTCCAGGAAAGAGTGGGCCGTCCCCCGGTACTTAAAGCCCGGGAACGTGTCCAGCTGAACGCCGTGAATCGCCTGAAAGATACTCTTTTCAATATTCGGATTGGTCTTTTTCAGCTGCCGCAGCAGCAGCTTGATCTCCTGCCGCTTGCTCTCACCAATCCCGTCGCCGGAGGCGTCCCGGGCCTCCGTAAAGCGGCAGGCGCACTGGAGGAACTGAAGATGGTTATAGTTCTTCCAGGCGAGGATGGCGTCCTCATGGACGCAGTACAAGGGCCGGATCAGCTCCATGCCAGGGAAGTTTTGGCTGTGGAGCTTGGGCATCATGGCCTGCACCTGGGCGCCGTAAAAGAGGCCCAGGAGGGTGGTCTCGATCACATCGGAGAAGTGATGCCCCAGGGCGATCTTGTTGCAGCCCAGCTCCCGGGCCTTGGCATAGAGCCAGCCCCGCCGCATGCGGGCACACAGGTAGCAGGGATTTTTCTCCACCTTCGTGGTCACGTCAAAAATATCGCTCTCAAAGATCTCCACGGGAATCCCCAGCAGCGCGGCGTTGGACTCGATCAGCGCCCGGTTCTCCGGCCGGTAGCCCGGGTCCATTACCAGGAAGGTCAGGAAAAAGGGCCGGTCCGTGTGGCGCTGGAGCTCCTGCATCAGCTTGGCCAGCAGCATGGAGTCCTTGCCGCCGGAGATGCAGACCGCGATCCGGTCTCCGGGGGCAATCAGCTCATACCGCTTCACCGCGGCAATGAAGGGGTTCCACAGGCTCTTCCGATAGGTTTTGATGAGACTGCGCTCGGCAATCTCCTGCGGGGTCAGGTCACGAGACATAGGGTCCTCCGAAAACAGTTTCTGCTGGCTGTTGGAAGCTCCGCTTCCAGTGTCACAGCCAGATGGCGCCCAGCCGCAGGATCGACGCGGCAATCCGCCGCAGCCAGGGCCGCTTCCGCCACATCTCCAGGGTATAGAGGGTGCTCTGGGCCATGATATCGTCCATATCCTCCAGCAGCTCCTCCACCATCGGCGAGTTATACAGCAGTACGCCGCACTCATAATGCAGCTGGAAAGTGCGGTAGTCCATGTTGGTGCTGCCCACCAACGCCACCTCCCGGTCCACCAGGACACTCTTGGCGTGGAGGAAGCCGGGCTTATACTTGTAGATCTTCACGCCGTGGGTCAGCAGCTCCCCCCAATAGGTCTCCGCCACCATGTAGGCATACTTCTTGTCCGGAATAGCCGGCACCAGCAGCCGCACATCCACGCCGGCGTCGGCGGCAATGCACAGGGCCTGCTGCATGGATTCCTCCACCGCATAGTAGGGTGTAGTGATATAGAGCATATGCTTGGCGGAGTCGATCAGCTGAATATAGGTCTCCTCAATGGGATTGTCCGGGTTGTTCAAGGGCCCGTCGGTAAAGGGCTGGCAGAAGCCGGCGGTCTCCGGTCCCTCATGGCGGGGCCTGTAGAAGTCGTCCTCATTGGGAAAGGTCTTGCCGATCATTTTCCACATCTGCATGAACTGCACCGCGAAGCCCCAGGCGCCCTCCCCCTCAATGCGGACGCCGCTGTCCTTCCAGTGGCCGAACCGCTCCTTGATGTTCACATACTCGTCGCCGATGTTCAGCCCGCCGGTATAGGCGAACTGCCCGTCGATCACCGCGATCTTCCGGTGGTCCCGGTAGTTGAAGTAGATACGGTTGACATAACGATGGACCGGGTTGAACACCTCCACCTCGATGCCGGCGTCCTGCATGGCCTGCAGGGAGGCGTCGGAGAAGCGGGTCAAATTGCCGAAGTCGTCGAAGATCACATGGATCTCCACGCCCGCGGCGGCCCGCTCCCGCAGCACGTTGAAAATGCGGTCCCACAGCTGCCCCTCTGCCAGGATATAGTACTCCAGGAAGATATAGACCTCCGCCCGGGAGAGATGGTCGATCAGGTCGTCAAAAAAGTCCTTGCCCTCCCCGAAGTACTTGGCATCCGTATTCCGGTAGAGCAGAAAGCCTTTCTTCTGCAAATAGGAGGCCAGCCGTCCCCAAGTGGGGGACTGGCGCTTCAGGCGGGACAGGTTGGCCTCGCTGGCCATTTTCCAGCTCTCCCGCTGGGGGATGGGCGGTACCTTGCGCAGGCTGAGGCTCTTGGCCTGATGGGTCCCGCCCCACAGCCAAAAGAGAATCATACCGGACACTGGCAGCGCCAGCAGCAGGCACATCCACACCAGTTTATAGCTGGGACTGCCGGAGCGCTGATAGACCCGGATCGCCACAATGGCACCGATGATCTCCAGAATGGCGTAGACATAATTCGCCTTCTCCCGGAGGAAATAGGTCAGCAGCAGGGTGGTGGCAATCTGCGCCAGAACCGTCATGACGCACATGGAGATACTGGTAATGGCGGATATACGCCGTTCAGTTCTCTCCTCCACTCTGGGCAGACTCCTGCGCATTCTCCATCTCTCCTCTCTGAATACGCTGATAGGAATATTATACGCAAAGATCGACAATTCTTCAACCACGATTCTGTAAACAAACGTGGGAATACAGAAAGACGCCCACATTCGTGGGCGTCTTTCCTGGTTCACTCTTTCAATTACAGAGCAGCCTTCTCGGCCTTGTAGGCGCGCACAGCCTCGGTCAGAGCGGGAACGATCTTCTTCAGATCGCCCACAATGCCCAGGTCAGCCAGCTGCATCATGGGGCAATACTTATCGGTATTGATGGCCAGGATGAACTCAGAGTCCTCCATGCCGGCCTGGTGCTGAATAGCGCCGGAAATACCGCAGGCGATATACAGTTCGGGATGCACGGTCTTACCGGTCTGGCCCACCTGACGATCCTTCTCAATCCAGCCGTTGTCCACGCCGATACGGGAGGAGGAAACCTCGCCGCCCAGCTCAGCAGCCAGCTCACGGAGGGGATCATAACCCTCGGGGCCGCCCACACCGCGGCCGCCGGAGACCAGGATCTTGGCGTCGGTGATATCGACGGCCTTCTTGGTCTGCTTGGCCACGTCCAGGATCTCCACGTTCATGTCGTCCATGGTCAGGCCGGCGTCCACCATGATCACCTCGCCGGTGCGGCTGGTGTCCTTCTCGCCCAGCTCCATCACGCCGGGACGGACGGTCGCCATCTGGGGACGATAGTTCCGGCACACGATGGTGGCCATGACGTTGCCGCCGAAAGCGGGACGGGTCATCTTCAGGTTGCGGTCAGAGGTATCCAGCGCGGCGATCTTCTCCTCGGGGAGGTTGGTAGCCTTGCGCAGGTACTCCTGATACTTGGCAACATCCACGTCCAGACGGGTGCAGTCAGCGGTCAGGCCGGTGTGCACGCGGCCAGCGATACGGGGGGCCATGTCACGGCCGATGCTGCTGGCGCCGAACAGCACAATGTTGGGATCATAGTTCTTGATGATGTACTCGATGCCGCGGACATAGGGCTCGGTGGTATAGTTCTCCAGCACGGGAGCGTCGATCACCAGCACCTTCTGAGCACCATACTGAATCAGGGCATCCGCCTTATCAGCGATCTTGTAGCCCATGAGAACGGCGACAACCTGCTCACCCAGGTCGGCGGCCAGCTTGGTGGCCTCGGAGATCAGCTCATAGCTGACCTTCTGGATGTGGCCGTTGCGCTGTTCAACAACAACATAAATATCTTTACTCATCGTCTATCTGCCTCCCTTAGATGATATGGCGCTCGATCAGCATGGCCATGATCTTCTCCACAGCTTCCTCCGTGGACAGGCCGTCCAGCACGGTACCGGCAACCTTGGGCTTCTTACCGAAGGACTGGAACACGTTGGTGGGGGACCCCTTCAGGCCGATCCACTCGGGGTTCAGATCGTTCTTCAGATCGTCAAAGCCCCAGACGGTGATATCCTTATTGTAGGCATCCACGATGCCGCCGGCGTGCATGTAGCGGGGCTCGCACAGCTCGGACAGAGCGGTGACCAGGCAGGGCATCTTCACCTTCAGCATGTGAGACTGATCCTCATACTGACGCTTCACGATGACATAGTCGCCGTCCACGTCCAGCTCCTCGGCATAGCTGACCTGGGGGATCTTCAGCTGCTCGGCAATCTGGGGACCCACCTGAGCGGTGTCGCCGTCGATGGCCTGCCGGCCAGTGATCACCAGGTCAAAGCCGATCTTCCGCAGACCGGTGGCAATGATGGTGGCAGTGGCATAGGTATCGGAGCCGCCGAACTCACGGGCGGACAGCAGATAGGCGTCGTCAGCACCCATGGCCAGGGCTTCACGCAGGGCGACATCCGCCTGCGGGGGACCCATGCAGACCACGGTAACCGTGCCGCCAACCTTCTCGCGCAGCTCCAGGGCGGCCTCCAGGCCGGCCTTATCGTCATGGTTGATAATGCTGGGCACGCCGTCACGGATCAGGGTGCCAGTCTTGGGGTCCAGCTTAACCTCAGCGGTATCGGGGACCTGCTTGATACAAACAACAATCTTCATCTTATTCTGCACTCCCCTCTTATTTCAGCTTCATGGAACCAGAGATGACCATCTTCATGACCTCGGAGGTACCCTCGTAGATCTCGGTGATCTTGGCGTCGCGCATCATGCGCTCCACGGGATACTCACGGCAGTAGCCGTAGCCGCCCATGAACTGCACGCAGGCGCGGGTAACCTCGTTGGCAACATCGGAGGCGAACAGCTTCGCCATGGCGGCGTAGGGGCCATAGTTGCCGTGGTTGTCCTTTTCCTTGGCAGCGCGCCAGGTCAGCAGACGGGCCGCGTCAATCTTGGTCTGCAGCTCGGCCATCTTGAACTGGGTGTTCTGGAAAGAGTTGATGGTCTTGCCGAACTGCTTGCGCTCCTTGCCGTACTTGATAGCCTCGTTCAGGGCGCCCTGGGCAATGCCCACGGCCTGGGCGGCGATGCCGATACGGCCGGCGTCCAGAGCCTTCATGGCGATCTTGAAGCCGCTGCCCACCTTGCCCAGGACACGGTCCTTGGGTACGCGCACCTTATCATAGGTGACGATGCAGTTGCTGGCGGCGCGGATGCCCATACGCTGGATGTTTTCGCTGACGGTGATGCCGGGCATCTCCTTCAGGTCCACGATGAACGCGGTCATGCCCTTGGCAGCGGGAACGCTGCGGTCAGTCAGGGCGAACACAACGCAGGTGTCGGCGAAGCCGGAGTTGGTGGTAAACACCTTGGAGCCGGTGATGATGTAGTCATCGCCATCCTCCACAGCCACGGTCTGGGCGCCCTGCACGTCGGAACCGGCGCCGGGCTCGGTCAGGCCGTAGCAGCCAATCTTGCTGCCATCCACCAGGGGGCGCAGGAACTTCTGCTTCTGCTCCTCCGTGCCGAACTCATTGATGCAGGAGCAGCAAAGAGACGTATGTACGGAGATGGTGATGCCGGTGCTGGCGTCCACCTTGGAAACTTCCTCCATGCACAGGGTGTAGGCCAGAGTATCCGCGCCTACGCCGCCGTACTCCTTGCCATAGGGGATGCCGAAGAATCCATACTTCTGCATCTTCTGAAGCAGTTCCTGGGAATAGACCTCACTCTCGTCCATGTCGTGCGCCAGAGGGGCGATTTCTGTCTCCGCAAATTTGCGGTACAGTTCCTGCTGCAGCAGGTGCATTTTGCTCAGTTGAAAATCCATAGCTACCTCCCAACAATATTTTAAACGCTTGTGGCATTTGGGCAACAAGTATTTTGCCTGCAAACTAATTGCTGAACATCATTGTAGCCGTTCGTCATGAACTTGTCAATACATTTTATATACTTTTTTTCACGTTTGTCAAGGCTCTTTCATGAATCCTGACAAGGGAATCTCTCCCCCTCTTTTTTGCTCCGGATTTCCTTGACAAGGCCTCTTTTTCTCTGATATAATTTTGGGTATTCAATCTGAGGATTTGAGGAGATTTCCCCATGGAGATCAATAGCTGCATCAATTTCATACTCTCCAACGCGCAAAACGCGGTACAAAATTATTTCAAGCGGGAGCTGCAGCAGTACGACATCACCCCCTCCCAGTACGCCCTCCTGCAGTGCCTGCACACGCAGGACGGTCTTACCCCTTCTCAGCTGGCCCAGGCTCTGCGGCTGGACACCTCTTCCATCACCGGCGTGCTGAGCCGGCTGGAGAAAAAGGGGCTCATCGACCGGGTCTACAACCAGGAGGACCGCCGGAGCGTATCCATCCACCTACGGGATGAGGGCAACGCCCTCTGGGCGCAGGTGGACCGAGTCATCGACGCCGCCAATGCCAAGATCACTCAGGGCCTGGACCAGGAGCACTACGAGCAGTTCCTCTCCGCCCTGGCGATTATCGAGGGCAATACCGTGGACAACAATCCCTGAAAACATGTGAAAAGCTCCTCCGGCCATGGGCCGGAGGAGCTTTTTTGAATGGTATTAGATCCGACTCTCCCGCAGCAGCTTCTGCTTGATGTCCCACAGCTTCTGGCTCAGGTCCACATAGTAGCCGTGGGGGTTGTCAAACCGCTTGACCTCGTCCCACAGGGTATCCACCTGCTCCAGGCAGTACTTCTGGATCTCCTGGAGGCTGGGCTGGTCGTAAACCAGTTCCCCGCCTTGGAAGACCCGCACCTGCAGGGGCCGCACGGTGAAATGGGTGTAGGTCTTGCGCTTCCAGGTGGCCATGGGGTCAAACAGCTCCAGGGGCTGCGTGGGGTCCACCGTCTCATCATGGACGGTGATATAGTCCGCCTCCGCCTTGCCGGTGGTCTTGTCATAGATCCGGTAGAGGGTCTTGAAGTGGGGGTCCGTGATCTTGTCCACGTTTTCGCTGACCTTGATCTTGGGCAGGATGTTCCCTGCCTGATCCTCCACGGCCACCAGCTTGTAGACGCCACCGAACACCGGCTGGCTGCTGGCGGTGATCATCCGCTCGCCCACGCCGAAGACGTCCACCTGGGCACCCTGCTGCAGCAGGTCCCGGATGATATATTCGTCCAGGGCGTTGGAGGCGGAGATCTGGCACTCCGTCCAGCCGGCCTCGTCCAGCATCTTCCGGGCCTCCCGGGTGAGATACGCCAGGTCGCCCGAGTCCAGCCGGATGCCGCACTGCGTGATGCCCCGGGGCCGGAGCACCTCATTGAAAGCCCGGATGGCATCCGGCACGCCGGACTTGAGGACATTATAGGTATCCACCAGCAGCGTGGCGTTGTGGGGATAGATCTCGCAGTAGGTCTTGAATGCCTCATACTGGCTGTCGAACATCTGGACCCAGGAGTGGGCCATGGTTCCGCCGGCGGGCACGCCGTACAGCTGGTCGGAGATCGTGCAGGCCGTCCCCCTGCAGCCGCCGATAAAGGCCGCCCGGGCGCCGGACACAGCGCCGTCAATGCCCTGGGCCCGCCGGGAGCCGAACTCCAGCACCGTCCGCCCCTGTGCGGCCCGGACGATGCGGTTGGCCTTGGTGGCGATCAGGCTCTGGTGGTTCATGGTCAGCAGAGTAAACGTCTCAATCAGCTGGGCCTGGATGGCCGGCGCCCGCACCGTCACCACCGGTTCCCGGGGGAAGATCGGCGTCCCTTCCGGCACCGCCCAGATGTCCCCGGTAAAGCGAAAGGTCCGAAGATACTCCAAAAACTCCTCGGAGAACAGTCCCCGCCGCCGCAGGTAGTCAAGATCCTCCTCGTTGAAATGCAGGTTCTGGATATAGTCGATCAGCTGGCTCAGACCCGCGCAGATGGCATAGCCGCCCCCGTCCGGCACGCTGCGGAAAAACACGTCGAAATACGTAATCCGGTCCTGCATGTTCGCCTGAAAATAGCCGTTCCCCATGGTCAGCTCATAGAAGTCGCAGAGCATGGTCAGATTCTGTTCCGTCATCGTTTGACACCTCAATTCAGGTTATTGGTTTGATTATAGGCGGTTTGTCCGAAAAAAGCAATTCCTTTTCTCCAGATTCTGCGGAACCCGCGGGCGGCGGCACACCGCTTGGAGCAAATCCCGCCCTGCCCGGAATTTCTATTTGTCATTTTTTTCACAGACCGGAAAAATCTCAGTTGACAAAAGCCCCTCTCTCCCCTATGATGGGGAATATCAGACGGCCGAGCCGTCAACGTGCGAAAGGAATCTGAGCGTCATGGATATTATTTTGGGAATAGACATCGGCGGTTCCACCACCAAGGTCGTCGGCTTGGACGGCAATGGCAATCCCCTCTCCATGCTGCGGGTCCGGGCGGAGGACCAGCTCACCAGCCTCTTTGGCGCGCTGGGCAATTACCTCGCCAGCAACGGCCTGACGCTGCAGGATGTGCGCCAGGTGGTGCTCACCGGCGTCGGGGCCAGCTATCTGGACGGGGATATCTACGGGCTGCCCACCTATCGGGTGGATGAGTTCTCCGCCAGCGGCGCGGGGGCCCTGGCCCTCTCCGGGCAGGAGCGGGCCGTGGTGGCCACCATGGGCACGGGGACCGCTTTCCTGCTGGCCGAGAAAGACGGCGGCGTTCAGCATCTGTGCGGCAGCGGCATCGGCGGCGGCACCCTGGGCGGCTTGTGCCACAAGCTGGTGGGAATGGAGCGCTTCGGCCAGATCAAGAAGCTGGCCCTGGGCGGCGACCTGAGCCAGGTGGATCTGACCATCCGGGATATCACGAAGAACCCCACCAAGACTTTGGACCCCACCCTCACCGCCGCCAACTTCGGCAACCTGGCGGAGGACGCCACCTGCGCCGATGTGGCCGCCGGCGTGGTGAATCTGGTGCTCCAGGCCATCGGCACCATGACGGTGCTGGCCTGCCGCTGCTGTGATACCAAGACGGTGGTCCTCACCGGCTCCATGACCACGCTGGATCAGGTAAAGCCGAATTTTGAGAATTTTGAACGGCTGTATGGCATCCATTATATCATCCCCGACAACGCCACTTTCGCCACCGCCATCGGCGCGGCGCTGTGCAGCCTGAGGCAAACGGCGGCAGACTGATGGACCTGGAATCTCTCCGCCTGGCGGAGGCGTTTTTCGCGGAAAAGCCGGAGCTTCTGCCGGTGGTCCGCGCTTTCCTGCTGGGGGCGCTGGACCGCTGGCCGGAGACGGAGATCGTCACGCAAAAGTCCCAGGTGGGACTGCGGGACCCGCGCCCTTTCTGTGCCCTCTCCACCCATGTGCGGTTCCCCCGGCAGCCGTCGCCTCACTATGTAACCCTGAGCCTCTTCCTGCCCCGGCGGCTGGACTCTTTGCGGATCGCGGCCGCGGTGGAGCCCTATCCCGGCCGGTGGACCCATCACATGCCCCTGTTCCGCCCGGAGGACCTGGACGCGGAGCTGTGGGCCTGGGTGGAACAAGCCCGGGCTTTCCGGTGCGGAGGCAGGCGATGAACACCCTCTGGTCTCTCTATCACCCGGCGATGCCGCCCTTTCTGCGGGAGCTGGCGGCAACGCCGCCCATGGCGCGGCTGCGGCAGGTGGGGATGAACTGCGGCTGTGAGTACACTGCCTTTCCCGGATTTTCCGGCTGGCTGCCCTACTCCCGGTTCGATCACAGCCTGGGCGTGGCATTGATCGTCTGGCACTTCACCGGCGACATCCGCCAGAGCGCAGCGGGGCTCCTCCACGATGTGGCCACCCCCGCCTTTGCCCATGTGGTGGACTTCCTCCACGGCGACTATCTGCGGCAGGAGTCTACCGAGGGGCGGACGGCAGAGCTGATCGATGCCTCGCCGGAGCTGCAGGCGGTCCTCCGGCGGTACCGGCTCACCACGGAGGATGTGGCGGACTACCGCCGCTACCCCATCGCCGATAACGACTCCCCCCATCTCTCCGCCGACCGGCTGGAATACACTCTGGGAGACCTGCGGTGCTATGGCTTCGCCGGGGCGGATGTCATCCGGGCGTTCTACGAGGACCTGACCGTCTGGCGGGATGAGGCAGGACGGCCGGAACTGGCCTTCCGTACGCGGGAGACCGCCTGCGCCTTTGCAAGTGCCGCCCTCTCTGTCTCCCGGGTCTATGTGGCGGACGAGGACCGCTTCGCCATGCAGGCCCTGGCGGACCTGCTGCGGGATGCCGCGGCCCGGAATGTCCTGACGGAGGACGACCTGTACCTGACGGAGCCCCTGGTTATCCAAAAGCTGGAGGCAGACCCGGCCAGTGCCGCCCGGTGGCGCCGGTTCCGGTGCTTCCGCCGAGTGGAGCGACGGGCGAACCGGCCCGAGGACGGGATCTGGTACCGAATCCCCGCCAAGCTGCGGTACATCGACCCGCTGGTGGTGGGCCAGGGCCGGGTCTCCCGACTGGACGGCGGGGTCCGGCGGACCCAGGAAGCGTTCCTGGCCACGGACTTTACCCGCTGGATCGGTGTGCCGGAGGAGGCCGACCACAAGAACGACGGACAATTGTAGGAGAAAAAGTATGGATTACCGAGAAAAGGCTGTCCAGTGCGTGCGGGAGACGGTCCTGCCGGTCCAGCGGGCGCAATTTGAGGAGTGCGGCCGCAGTTTGGACGCCCAGTACCGGAAATACGGAGATACGGAGGTCTTTTTCGCCAGGGTCCTCCAGCCCGGACACCGCTACGAGGTGGGGTATCCCCGATGCGTCTGTCCCGAGGTGCTGGAGGGCGCTGTGACAGACGCCGCCCACTGTGAGTGCTCCCGGCAGAGTGTGCTGTATGTTCTGGAGCAGCTGCTGCCGGAAAAGCGGATCACCGTCCAGACCCTGGAGACGGTGCTGGGCGGCGGGAGCTGCTGCCGGTTCGTCGTCACCGTGGAATGACGCTAGAAGCAAACAGGAGCCCGATGCTGCGCATCGGGCTCCTGTCTTTACACATCAGGGTTATTCCTGGTCCTCCGGCTCCACATCCGCGGGCTCCTCATCCTCCGTCTCGCTCAAGTCAAACTCCAGCTTCTCGCCGCAGTTGGGGCAAAGCACCTCGCCATCCTCCAGGATGGACTCGTCGAAATAGATGGTCTCCCCGCAGGTGGGGCAGGTGGTGGCGTAGCAGTCCTCATCCTCGTCTTCTTCGTCGTACTCGTCTTCGAAGACCGCGTCCTCCACATCCTCCAGATCGTCGCTGACGGCGTCCAGGCCGTCGGCCAGCTCCGCCTGCTCGTCCCGGATGTCCTCCAGCTCCAAAGCGATATCTTCCAGCACATCCAGAATGGCGGAGAGCAGCTTGCCCTCCCGCTTTTCCGTATTCAGCTCCATGCCCTCGGCCAGACCCTTCAGATAGGCAACTCTCTCAGTGATCTCCATGGTAATAGCTCCTTTCGTCATTCCAGTTTGGCGTTCTGCATAGAAAGGGGGGATGTGACTCCCCCCTGGATGCCTCAGTCCTTGCAGCGGCCCAGATACTCGCCGGTGCGGGTATCGATCTGGATCTTCTCTCCCTCGTTGATGAACAGGGGCACCTTGATCTGCGCGCCGGTCTCCAGCGTGGCGGACTTGGTCACGTTGGTGGCGGTGTCTCCCTTGACGCCGGGCTCGGTCTCCGTGACCACCAGGTCCACGAAGTTAGGCACCTCCACGGTGAAGACGCTGCCCTTGTAGCTCACCAGGGTGCACATGGTGTTCTCCTTGACGAACTGGAAGCCGTCGCCCAGCACGTCCTTGTTCAGGGGCACCATGTCGTAGGTCTCCGGGTCCATGAAGTAGTACAGGTCCCCGTCGTTATAGCTGTACTCGGCGCTCTTGCGCTCCACGCTCCCCTGCTCGAACTTGGCGCTGGGGTTGAAAGCCTCCTCGCGGACGGCGCCGGTGATGACGTTCTTATACTTGGTCCGCACGAAAGCGGCGCCCTTGCCGGGCTTCACGTGCTGGAAGTCCACCACCAGCATGGGCTTTCCGTCCATCTCAAAAATCATACCCTTGCGGAAATCGCCGGCAGTAATCGTAGGCATATACAGTTCCTCCTCACAAATCTTCCGAGAAAACGGCCTGCGGGGAGGACATTTTCTCTTTCTTCTGTTTGCTCATAAAATACCTTTGCTATTTTATCCTATGTTGTCCGCTATTGCAAGCATTTTTCACCCATTTGCTGGTTTTTTTCACGGCGCCTTTTCCTGACGGCGGCGGCAGATGGCCTTAAAGGGGGCCTGCAGGGCGTGGAGCACCTTCTGCCAGGGCGTCACGGCACCCCCCAGGGGCTCCACCATCAGGGCCAAAACCCCGCAGCGGTTGGCCGCCAGCATATCCGTCAGCAGCTTGTCCCCCAGCATGGCGGTGTGGCTCCGGTCCGCGCCGGCGCGCTCCATAGCGGCCTCCAGCCCTCTTGTGGAGGGCTTGCCGGCGTGACCCTGGTAGGGGATGCCCAGGTCGGCGCAGAACTCAGTCACCCGGGTGCCGGAGCGGTTGTTGGATACGATCATCACCGCGATGCCCGCGGCCGCCAGGTCCGCGATCCACGCCCGCAGCCGCGCGTCCGGCCGCCGCACAGATTTGGGGGCCAGGGTAAAATCCAGGTCACTGAGCAGCAGGGTGATGCCCCGCCGACGCAGATAGTCCGGCGTGACCTCCCCATAACTGGAGAACAGGCGATCCGGGATCAGAGAAAACGGCATAGATGTCCTTCCCTCCGCATACGTTTTTTTCAGTATACCAAATTTTTGCCGCCTATACAAGGGGGAGTGCGCATTGCAGACCTTTCTGGCCGTCACGCCGGGGGAGGAACAGGCCGCGGCCCGGTTCCGCCGCCCGCTGGCCCATGTGGCCTACCGCATCGGGACGGAGTCCGTTCTGCTGCGGCGGAACCTGCTGCTGCAGACCCGGGGCGGGCTGCTGTCCGTCAGTGACCGGGACGCCCCTCCCATCGACGACCCCGGCGCCCTCTGCGCGGCGGTACTGCGGGAGTGCAGCCGGCGAGGCTACCAGGGCGTCCTGCTGGACTTTGAGGAGCCGTCCCGCCCGGACCGGCGGGACTTTGTCCGGCAGCTGGGGGCGGCCCTGGCACCCGCCCGCCGGACCCTCTACGTGCCGGAGGCCTACGGAGCCTGCTCCGCCAGCGCCGTGGTCCTCATCAACGCCGCCGTCTCCGGCGGCAGCTTCACGGATTTTCTCCGGGAGACCGCCCGGGAGCACGGGGCCCCGGGGCGGCTGGCCCTGGACCTGGAGCGGCTGCGGATGGACTTCCCCCTCCCCGCCCCCACCGGCTGCGGGACTCCCCTCTCCGGCGAGGAGCTGCGGCGGCTGATGGAGCGGGAGTCCCCGGCGGTCTTCTTCTCTCCGGAGCTGTGCGCCCGGTATTTTACCTATACGCAGGACGGAGAGCACCACTTCGTCCTCTTTGACGACGCGGACACCCTGCGCCAGAAGCTGCTGGCTGGAACCGCCCTGGGCTACGCCGCCGCCTTCTTCATGTGGCCGGAGATCCAGGACATCGCCGGGGCGCTGTTCCAGCCATCCTGATGAAAAAAACGCTGTGCCGGCGGCACAGCGTTTTTTTGCATCAATAGTAGCGCTTCTTGTTCTTGCGAGCGGCCTCAGACTTCTTGCGGCGCTTGACGCTGGGGCTCTCATAGTGCTCTCTCTTACGGACCTCGGCAATCACGCCCGCCTTCGCGCAGCTGCGCTTAAAGCGTTTCAGGGCGCTGTCGATGGACTCGCCGTCCTTCACATGAATTTCAGACATCTATATTTCCCTCCCTCCGAGGTATCCGGCTCTATCCAGGATACTTGAAAGGCCATTATCATGGCGTTAACATGATTATTATACGGACCTTTTCCAGAGTTGTCAAGGGATTTTGCAGAAAAACGCGGTTTCCGCCAGAGAAAAAGCCGTCATTTCTCCTCCCTGCGCCGGTAGAGAATGGGAAGATCATAGCCGAATGTCCGCTTCCCGTTCACCTCCATGGTCTCGGTGACCTCCAGCACCTCGGGGGAAAAGCGCTCGTATAGGGTAAACTTCAGTACCGGGGAGAACATGCTGACGCTGCCGCCCTCCCACACACCGTCGCGGAGGGTATAGAGCGCCGGGGTGAACCGCTCGGAGACCCGCAGCTCCCCGTAGGGCAGCACCGGCATCGTCTGGTAGGAGAGTTCCTCCCCCTCGGACCCTTTCGGCAGCTGGTAGGAGGTCAGCTTCACGCCGTCTTCCTCCTCCGTGAAGAGGAACAGATGGGGCGAGGCATGGGTCTTTCCGCCGGAGGTGTAGTAGCTCTCCTCCAGCACGAATTTTCCGGCAAAATCCACGGGGAGCCCGGCGATCTTGTCGTTGCAGACGGTGTTCACATGCTCCGCCAGGGGCAGCTCCGGGCCATCGGTCCGCCGCAGCTCCTCCAGCTGGCGGGTGTTATCAAAGTGTCCGCACAGAATTTCCAGAAAATCATCCAACCGGCTCATAGGCATCCTCCTTATGGGATTTCAACAGTGCGCGGGGTTCCAGGCCTTACTTCGCGGGCTTCACGATCAGGTTCACCAGACGATTCTTTACGAGGATGGTCTTGACGATCTGCATGCCCTCGGTGGCCTTCTGGACCTTCTCCACCGCCAGGGCGGCGGCCACCACGTCCTTCTCCTCGCTGTCCACCGGCATGGTGATAGCGCCCTTCAGCTTGCCGTTCACCTGGACGGCCATGTCCACGGTGCTGGCCACGGTCTTGCTCTCGTCGTAGACAGGCCACGCCGTCTGGCAGCACATCTTGCCCTCCCGGGCGGCAAAGCCCAGCATCTCCCACAGCTCCTCGGTGATGTGGGGGGCGAAGGGGTTCAGCAGCAGGATCAGCGTCCGCATGTCGCCCCGGGTGGCGCCGTTGGCGGTCATCTCGTTGACGGCGGTCATCATGGCGGCGATGGCGGTGTTCATCTTCAGGCTGTCCACATCGTCCGTGACCTTCTTGATGGTCTTGTGGAGGATCGGCTCATTGGCGGGGCTGACCTCATAGCTGTCCGCCGCGCCCTCCGCCAGGTTCCACACCCGGTCCAGGAACCGCTTGGAGCCCTTCACCGCCTCGGTGGACCAGGTGGCGGCCTGCTCGAAGTCGCCCACGAACATGATATAGAGCCGCATGGTGTCGGCGCCGTACTGGTCCACGATGTCGTTGGGGTTCACCACGTTGCCCCGGGACTTGGACATCTTCTCGCCGCCCTCGCCCAG
>CAJFNE010000018.1 GCA_904393855.1 uncultured Oscillibacter sp.
TGGTAGGCACGCCGGCCGACTCTGACGGGCAGACGCTCTGCCAGACGTTCTGTGAGGAATTCTCCTATGATGACCCCGTTTTTACACTGGACGAGAACGGAAGCGGCACCGGCGTCGCCATCTGCCATTACAACGGCATCCCGGTCTTCAACTGCTCCGTGATGTTCACATTGGACCACGGCACCCTGATGACGGTCAGCGGCACCCTGCTGCCGGAGGAAGCCGCCGCCACTGAGGAGTCCTCGGAACTCCTCTCGGCCGCCGCAGCCCTGACCGCCTTCCAGCAGGCGCGGCGGGAGAGCTACATGGTGGTCTCCGCGGTGACGGATCTCTATCCCTGCTATGAATTGCTGGGCTCCACCGCCTCCGCGCTCTCCCTGGTGCCCGTCTGGTGTGTGGTCACGGACACCGCGAACTACTATGTCAATTGCATCACCGGCGTGGTCTCCTCCGGCTGATTTTCAGATTTCCTTTCAAATCCAGGAAACATTTGCAATTCCCAGGCGGATATGCTATAGTGATACTGTATGAGCGCTGCCCCGCGGCGCGCTGTAAAATGCCGGCCCGCGCAGGTATGAAGCGCCGCCCGGTGGGTAAACTGTTTTTAACAAAGCGCGGCCCGCCCTCGCGGGCTGCTTGAAGAGAGGGTCAAGATTTGACAAAATATATTGTGCAGGGCGGAAAGCCCCTGTTCGGAGAAGTGGAGATCAGCGGAGCGAAGAATGCCGCCGTGGCCATTATTCCCGCCGCCCTTCTGGTGGACGGGGTGTGCCGCATTGAGAATATTCCCCAGATCTCCGATGTGACCATGAGTTTGAAAATTCTGGAAAACCTGGGGGCCAATATCCGCAGTCTCAACCGCCACACGGTGGAGATTGACTGCCGCCATATCCACTCCACCCGGACCAACTACGATCTGGCCCGGCGGATCCGGGCCTCCTATTATCTGCTGGGGGCGCTGCTGGGCCGGTTCGGCCAGGCGGAGGTGGCCATGCCCGGCGGCTGCAACTTCGGCGGCGCTCGCCCCATCGACCAGCACGTCAAGGGCTTCACCACCCTGGGCGCCAAGGTGACGGTGGAGGGCGGCTTCATCCGCGCTGTGGCGGAGCATAACCGACTGAAGGGCGCCAACGTCTATCTGGACGTGGTCTCCGTGGGCGCCACCATGAATATCATGATGGCCGCCGTTATGGCGGAAGGTGTCACGGTAATCGAGAGCGCCGCCAAGGAGCCCCATATCGTGGACCTGGCCAACTTCCTCAACTCCATGGGCGCCAATATCCGGGGCGCCGGCACGGACACCATCAAGATCCATGGGGTGGAGCGGCTTACCGGAGGCAGCTATGCCATCATTCCCGATCAGATTGAGGCGGGCACCTACATGGCGGCCGTAGCGGCCACCGGGGGCCAGATCCTGGTGAAGAATATTATCCCCAAGCACATGGACTGCATCACTGCCAAATTGGTGGAGATGGGCGTTGAGGTGGTGGAGAATGAGGATACCCTCCTGGTCCGCCGCATGGAAAAGCTTCAGCACACCAACGTGAAGACCCTGCCCTACCCCGGCTTCCCCACGGACATGCAGCCCCAGATCACCGCGGTCCTCTCCCTGGCGGAGGGTACCTCCCTGGTGACGGAGAGCGTGTGGAGCAGCCGTTACCGCTATGTGGACGAGCTCAAGCGCATGGGCGCCCATATCCAGGTGGACGACAAGACCGCCGTGGTGGAGGGCGTGGATCATCTCACCGGCGCGCCCATTCAGGCCAGCGACCTGCGGGCCGGTGCGGCGCTGGTGATTGCCGCCCTGGCCGCCCAGGGGCGCAGTGAAATCACCCAGGTCCAATACATCGAGCGGGGCTATGAGGACATCGTCTCCAAACTGCGGGCCCTGGGTGCGGACATCCAGTCCGTGGAGGAACCGGATGTCAATCTGGAGGCCAATGTGGGCTGATCCGGGATCGCCAAGCGTCCGCGATGGAGGTCGACGGCTTTCGTCGCCCGCCATCACGGACGCTTCCTATGTTTTCCAGACACTGTGAGGGATATGACTTGACCACGCTACATACCTTGGCCAGCGGCTCCTCCGGAAACGCGCTGGTGATCTCCTGTGGCGGGACCCATCTGCTGGTGGATGCCGGCATCTCCTGCCGCCGCATCACGGCGGGCCTGCGGGAGCTGGGCCTTGTTCCGGAGGATTTGACCGCCGTTCTCATTACCCACACCCACGCCGACCATGTCTCCGGCCTGCAGACCCTGCTCAAGCATACGGCCTGTCCCATCTGCGCCGGGGAGCGGGTCTGCCGGGAGCTGGCGTATCGATACGCCGGGATCGGAGCCCGACTGCTGCCCCTGCCCCTCTGCCGCCCTTGGACGCTGGGAGAGGCGGAGGCCACGGTTTTCCCCACCTCTCATGACGCGCCGGGCTCCTGCGGCCTTCGGCTGGACACCCCGTTCGGCGGCATTGGAATCCTGACAGACACCGGGTTCGTCACGGACGAGGCGGCGGACATCCTGCCGGGGGTGGACCTGGCGGTGCTGGAGGCCAACCACGATGTCGAGACCCTGCGCAGCGGTCCCTACCCCCTTTACCTGAAGCAGCGCATCCTGGGGGGACGGGGCCACCTGTGCAACGAGGACGCCGCCCGCTTTGCCGTCACCCTGACGGAAAGCGGCGCATCGGAGCTGATCCTGGCCCACCTGAGCCGGGAGAACAACACCCCCGTCATGGCGCTGCGGGCGGTGGAGACCGCGCTGTCCGCCGCGGGGCTGTCCCCGCTGCTGTCCGCGGCCCCTCGGGAGAGCTTGAGCGGCGCCCACACGCTGTCCGGGAGGGCCGTATGCAGAAGGTGACCATCCTCTGCGTGGGAAAGCTGAAGGAGCGGTTCTACGCGGAGGCGGCGGCGGAGTACGCCAAGCGCCTGGTCCGCTACTGTCGGCTGGAGATCCTGGAGCTGCCGGAGGAGCGGCTGCCGGAATCTCCCTCCCCGGCCCAGATCGACGCAGCCCTGGAGCGGGAGGCCGCGGCCGTCCGGGCCAAGCTGCCGGCGGGGGCAATGATTATTACTCTTTGTATTGAGGGGCGGCTTCGCTCCAGCGAGGAGTTGGCCCGGCAGATGGCCGCCTGGAGCAGTCAGGGCGCGGGACATCTGGTGTTCCTGATCGGTGGGTCCTTTGGCCTGGCACCCTCTCTCAAGGCCCAGGCCGCGGAGCGGCTGTCTATGTCCCCCATGACGTTCCCCCACCACCTGGCCCGGGTGATGCTGCTGGAGCAGATCTACCGGGCGTACCAGATCAACGCCGGGGGGAAGTACCACAAATAACGCTTTTACTGAGAAGTTTTCAGGAGAGGAGGCCACAGCATGGAAGAACAGGCAAAGGACTTCTGGGCCCGGGCGGGCCACGGCCTGCCGGAGGGCTGGCCCCTGGACGGAGAGGGGCAGCCGGAGAAAGCGGAGCGGCTGACGCTCCAGTCCGAGCTGGACAGTATGGCGGACATCACCCTCTCCCTGCTGGAGAGCTGCGGGATTCCCGCTTTCAAGTCCGGCACCCAGGGGAAAGTGATCTTTGGCTTTGCGGGCCTGGGCGTGGACATCTACGTCCCCGCCTCCCGCCTGGAGGAAGCGCAAGCACTGCTGACCGCCCAGAGCGGCAGCGAGGAATAGGAGGAGCCGCATATGGATTTCAAGCAGGAATATGAGAAGTGGCTGCACAGTCCCGTCCTGAGCCCGGAGGAGCGGGCGGAGCTGGAGGCCATCCAAAACGACCCCAAGGAGATCGAGAGCCGTTTCTACGGTCCCCTGGAATTCGGCACCGCCGGCCTCCGGGGCACCATGGCCGTGGGACTGCACAACATGAACGTCCACGTGATCCGCTGGGCCACCCAGGGCTTTGCGGACATCGTCGCCGCCGAGGGCGAGGAGGGCAAGCGCCGGGGGGTGGCCATCTGCATGGACTGCCGCAACCACTCCATGGAGTTTGCCCGGGCGGCCGCGGAGGTCTGCGCCGCCAACGGCATCCACGTCCGGATTTTCGAGGCCCTGCGGCCCACGCCGGAGCTGAGCTTCGCCGTCCGGGAGTACCACTGTCAGGCGGGCATCAACATCACCGCCAGCCACAACCCCAAGGAGTACAACGGTTACAAGGTCTACTGGCAGGACGGCGCCCAGCTGCCGCCCCAGCACGCGGACGCCGTGGCCAAGCGCCTGAGTGAGATTGATATCTTCACGGACATTCGCTCCATGCCCTATGACGAGGCGGTGCGGGTCGGTCTCATCGAGGTGCTGGGGGCGGAGACCGACGAGAAGTTCCTCTCCAACGTCATGGCCCAGGTCAACGACCCGGAGACCGTGGCCCAGGTGGCGGACACTTTCAAGGTGGTCTACACCCCCTTCCACGGCACCGGCTACCGGCTGATTCCCGAGGCCCTGAAGCGCCTGGGCATCAAAAACCTGCTGTGCGTGTCGGAGCAGATGGTCATTGACGGGAACTTCCCCACGGTGGTCTCTCCCAACCCGGAGAATCCCGAGGGCTTCTACCTGGCCGTGGACCTGGCGAAGCAGGAGGGGGCCGACTTCATCGTGGGCTCCGACCCGGACGCCGACCGGGTGGGCATCATGGTCCGCACCCGGGACGGCGAGTTCAAGGTGATCTCCGGCAATCAGACCGGCGTGCTGCTGCTGGACTACCTGATCGGCGCCAAGCGGCGCTCCGGCAAGATGCCGGAGAAGCCGGTGGCGCTGAAGACCATCGTCACCACGGAGATGGCCCGGAAGGTGGCGGAGACCAACGGCCTCCAGTGCTACGACACCTTCACCGGCTTCAAGTTCCTGGCCCAGAAGAAGGACCAGCTGGAGGCTGCGGGCGCCGGCAAGGTGATCTTCGCCTATGAGGAGTCCTACGGCTACATGCTGGGAGACTATGTCCGGGACAAGGACGCCGTCACCGCCTCGCTGCTGCTGACGGAGATGGCCGCCTGGTACGCCGCCCAGGGCATGACCCTGGCGGACGCTCTGGACCGCCTCTATGAGAAGTACGGATATTACGCAGAGTATACCTGCAACCTGGTGATGCCCGGCCTGGACGGCCTGCGGGACATGGCGAAGCTGATGGCCTCCCTGCGGGAGAATCCTCCCGCGGAGATCTCCGGCACCCAGGTGGTCGCACGAAAGGACTACACTGACGGGTCCGTGGTGGACTGCGCCACCGGCGCGGTGTCCCGAATGGAGCTCTCCGGCTCCAATGTGCTCCGGTTCGAGCTGGCGGACGGCACCACGATCCTGGTCCGACCCTCCGGCACGGAGCCGAAGATCAAGGTCTACATCCTGGCCCAGGGCAAGGATGCCGCCGACGCCGCTGTCAATGTGGACCGTTACCGCTCCTGGGCGGAGAATCTGAAGCCCTGAGAACAAGAAATTATTCTATTTTTTTGAATTTAAATTCATTTTTGCGGTTGTTCACAAGCGTGTCCGCGCCCTCCAACCCGGGGGGCGCGGACACGCTTTTTCCCGTGCTTTTTCCCGCGCTTTCCGGACCCTCAAAATTTTTTGAAAAATTGCAATTTTAGCAAAAAATATCACAAAACAGGAAAAATATCTTGCAAAAAGTGACGGTTTGTGATATAATAAACATAAGCTCAGGGGGCGTGAAACCGGGCGAAAGGAACACTGGAATCCCGGCCCTGGACCAATCACCAACCGAAGGGAGATCTTGTATGAAAAAGGTAGAACGCAGCGATAATCTGGAGGTCATCAGCGTATACGATCTGGAGGAGTTCAGCATTGGTCACGATGTGGACCCGGAGGCTATCACCGGCTGCACGGTCATCATGGCCAACAAGCTCGACGGTCTGGTGGCCGGCGCGGATGTCCGGGGCGGTGCACCGGGCACCCGAAACCTGGACATCTACAAACCCATGAACTGCTATGACAGCTGCCAGGCGGTGGTGCTCTCCGGCGGCAGCCTGTTCGGACTGGACGCCGCCAGCGGTGTGGAGAAGTGCATGGAGGAGCACGGCATCGGCCTGCCCTTCGTCAATGTGACGCTTCCGGTGGTGTCCCAGGCGATCCTCTTTGACCTGACCATCGGCAGCAAGGACATCCGCCCCGACTCCGCCATGGGATACCGGGCCTGCCAGAATGCCCTGAAGCGGGAGCACCATCCCGACGGCAACGTGGGCGCCGGCATCGGCGCCACCGTGGGCAAGATCAGCTCCCCCGCCCAGATGATGAAGAGCGGTCTGGGTACCTGGTGCTACAAGCGGGGCGATCTGTTCGTGGGCGCGGTTGTGGCCTGCAACGCCATCGGCGATGTGGTGGACCCGGACACCCACGAGATCATCGCGGGCGCACTGGATGATTCCCTGAAAAATTTCCTGAACACCGAGGAGTTCATCGGGGAGAACATCACCACCGAGGACTTCTTCATGGGCAACACCACCATCGGCTGCGTGATCACCAACGCCAAGCTGACCAATAATCAGGCGCACAAGATCGCGGCCTGGTCTCACGATGGCATTGCCCGCGCGGTCCGCCCCACCCACACCATGAGTGACGGCGACACGCTGTTCTGCATGGCCACCGGCGATGTGCCCTGCGCCATGAACCTGGTGGGCACCCTGGCGGTGAAGGCCGTGGAGCACGCCATCGCCAGCGCTGTCCGGAATGCCGACAGCCTGGGCGGCTTCAAGAGCCGGAAAGAGATTTTCGGAGAATAAACCGACGCGTTCCCAACCGGAAGACTACATCATCCCGAACCGGGCGGCCCCATGGGCCGCCCGGTTTTCTGTGTGGCAGTCGGAACTTCCCCGGACAAACGAAGAGATCCCCCGCATCTGCGGGGGACCCCTGGTTTCTGCGAGAGAGCGGATTCGATGGAGACCTCTTAGTGGGAAGCACCCGATTTCGCTTCTTTTTTCAAAATTCCGATCAGCGCGGCGCAGGCCAACACGCCCACCACCGCCAGCAGAGCGCAGGCTCCCCAACCCAGGGACCAGAGTCCCCGCACGCCGAAGATCACGCCCACCACCGTGGGGGCAATGGGCATCATCATGTCGCCGAAGCCGCCGATGAAGCCGGTGGCCGTGGAGAGGGAGCGCTCATCAAACACATCCGGGAGGATGGAGTAGAACACGCCCAGTCCCCAGGACCCGCCGAAGGAGAACAGCAGCACCGCCGCGTAGAACAGGGCGAAGCCCTGGCTGGCCGCGCCCAGCAGGAGCACCACGGAGACCACGGTCAGCGCGCAGCCCGCCAGCATGACGCCTACCCGGGCGGCGCCCCGGTTTGCCGCTTTGCCCGCGAAGAAGTCGGAGCACTTGCCGGACACCAGGCAGGCCGCGACCATGCCGATGGTGGCGGCGGTGCCGAGGCTCCCGATCTGCGATTCGCTGTACTCCAGGAAGCTCCCGTACAGGGAGAGGTCCGAGGAGATGGCCTGCACCGCAAAGGTGGTGGGGATGAATCCCAGAATCAGGCAGTAGACCTTTGGCAGCCGCAGCAGCTGGGGAATGGAGAGCCCATGCTCCTTGGGGGCCTCCGTCTCCGCGGCGGCGGGCGCCTTCCGCTCCCGGACGGTCAGGACCCAGATCGCCGCCACCACCGCCAGGGCGATACCCAGGGCGAAGTAGGTTCCGATCCAGCCCCACCGGCTCAGCACAAAGCTGGAGGCCGTCGCCCCGATGCCGCCGCCCCCGTAGAAGATGCCGTTAAAGACCGCAGTGACCAGGCCCGTCTGGTTCTCCTCCACCCAGTCCATCATCAGCAGCATCATGATCGGGAACACCAGGGAGGAGAGCCCCTGGGCAAATTTCAATACAAAGAACAGGGGCAGCGAGGTGATGAACGGAAAAAGGAATTGGGGGATGATGGTGGCGGCGGCCCCCAGCAGGATCGTTCGGTACAGCCCCAGCTTTTGGTAGCAGGTATTGGAGAGCCACATGGCCAGCACCACGGCCGCCAGCTTCACCGTATCGCCCGTCAGGAGAACGTCCTGGGATACCTGCATTCTTTCCGACAGCTGATCCAGCGTCATGGAAAACTGTGGATACCCGGCCGTCAGAATACAGCCGAACAGCGCGCTCAGGATGGCGATGTACCACCCGTACTTGTTGTTTTTCTTCTGACTGGACACTCCCATGCCCGTGTTTCCTCCATTTCTCTGATTCCATGCTGATCCCGGTTTCCGGGGACTGCCCGAACTCCCGGCGCCCGCCGTTTGGACGGGGCGCAGGCAGCCCCGCGTCTGTCCGCCGGGGCTGCCTGCCCGCGCTTCACGCGGAAAAAAACTGCGGATCGGGAAGCGGCTTTTCGGGGGATGGCCCCCCGGATGGGCGATCCCTCACAGGACCGCCAGGATTCCTTTCATGATGAGGCCCACGATGCCGATGCCGATACCCATGCCGCAGGTGCCGCCCACCACGCTGTGGAACCGCTTGGGCACCAGGCTGGAGGCCTTAAAGGCACAGAAGGGAACAATGACGGCATTGAGCACCGCGCCGATCAGGAGTACCTTGAGATCGGTGCCGAAAGTCAGCACCATGGCGCCCTGGGCCAGGCTGGCGGTGAACGTGTTGTAGAAGCCGTACTTCTGCCAGCAGCCAAAGTACAGGAAGATAGCCAGGGAGCTGCCCATGAACTGGGCCGCCAGGATGGCGGAGGTGAAGTAGGGACCGCCATAGCCCGTGTGGGCCGGATTCAGTACCCAGCTCAGCAGCATGCCGGCGATCAGGCAGACACCGGCGATCTCGTTGCCGTAGAAATAGATCTCGGTGAAATCCGCCAGGGACCGGCGCACCAGCCAGAAAGGCTTGTCGCTGACCGTGGGCGGCAGGGGAGCGGGCTCATCGCTGCTGGCCGGCTTAGCTGCGGCAGCCGCCGCGGCCTGGGCTTCCAGAGCTGCCCGGCGCTCTTTCTCCAGAGGCGCGATCCAGGGCAGCAGGGGGAAGATCAGCATGATGAGGATGCCTGCGACGCACATGCCCACCACGGCGTCGCCGGCGATGCCGGGCAAGCCCAGGGCGGTGGCCATGTTTGTGCCCCAATTGCCCAGAGGGAATTGGATGATGCCGCAGAGAACACCCGCGCTGATGGCCACCTTGGGGCCCTTGCCGTACATGAGGACCAGAGCGGGGGGAATCGTGCAGCCCGGCAGGAAAGTGGGCACCCAGCCCACGCTCAGGTTGCCGGCATAGAGGGCCGAGGAGACGAACAGGCCCACAAAGGCGGAGAGCACGATCCAGGGGAACAGGCCCGTGTTGGCGCACACCGGGCAGCCCATCTTGCTGGAGCCTTTCTTCCACAGCACGTGGGCGATCCAGCCGCCCAGCACCACGCCCACGGAGGCAAACAGCGCCTTATGTACGGTGCCCTCCGACAGGTCGCCGATGGCCCAGAGAATCCGGTAGCCCCAGTTGTCCACCGCGCCGTTCTGCCAGGTCAGGTAGTCGAACAGCCAGTGCTCTCCCTGCATCAGCATGTCCTCCAGCGGCGGCATGCCGTAGTAGACCACAAACGCCAGCACCCACATCACGATCAGGCCAGGTAAAATCTTGGTTCTGGATATTCGCATGTTGAAATCCTCCTACTCCTTTTTTCTGTATCAAATACACGGCTCCCGCCCCGTTGCGGGTACCGCCTATTCCCACACCGTATGCTGTTATTCCCGGGTGTAAACGATCTCACCGCCCACCAGGGTGCAGCGGACTTTCACGTCCTGTACCCGCTCCGCGGGGTACGCCAGCAGGTCCTGATCCAGGATCACCACGTCCGCCAGCTTGCCGGGCTCCAGGCTGCCCTTGATGTTCTCCTCGAAGCTGGCGTAGGCGCCGTTGTAGGTGAACATCCGGACCGCGTCCAGCACCTGGACCCTCTGCCCCGCGCCGCAGAGATCTCCTGTCCGCTGGTCCATCCGGTTCAGCGCGCCGAAGAGGCTGTTCATGGGGTCCGGGTACGTGATGGGGGCGTCGGAGCCGATGGCAGTGATGATCCCCGCATCCAGGTAGCTCTTCATGGCGAACATGGAGTTCACCCGGTCCCCGTAGTAGCGGTTGTAGTCGCTGGCGTTGATGGAGATGAAGGCCGGGTTGGAGATCGGCACGATCCCCAGCTTGGCGATCCGGGCGATCAGCTCCGGGTTCGTGATGCCGCAGTGCTCGATCCGGTGGCGGTGGTCGGGCCGGGGCTCCGCCGCCAGGGCCTTCTCGATGGCGTTGACCATGATGGTCACCGCCTTGTCGCCCACCGCGTGGGCCGTCACCTGGTAGCCGGCCCTGTGGACCTTCATCACCATCTCGTCGGCCTCCTCCTGGGTCCACACCTGGATGCCGTGGTTCTCCGGGTCATGGGTGTATCCCTCGATCACCGCGGAGGAGGGGCCGCTGGAGCTGCCGTCCAGCATGATCTTGGCCGGGCCGATCCGGTAGTGCTCGTTGCCGCAGCCGCTGTGGATGCCGGTGCGGAGGAAGGCGTCGATGTACCGCTTGCCGGACTCCTTGCCGAACATGTCGAAGATCATGGCGTTGATGCGGGTCTTTACCCGGCCGGTGAGGCAGGCATCCTGCAGCGCCCGGGTGGACACGCTGCCATAGGCGCCCGCGTCGTGGGCGGAGGTGACGCCCAGGGAGGCCAGAATCCGGTCCGCGTTCACATAGCCGTCGATCAGCTCCTGGTTCGTATACTCCACCTTGGTGGAGGCGTCCATGTGGGCGGTCTCCTTCAAAAGGCCGTGGAGGCTGCCGTCCTCGTTGACCACCACCTCGCCGGGGGCAAACTGGTCCGGGCTCTTCACTCCCGCCCGTTCCAGGGCCAGGGTGTTGTACACGCCCATGTGGGCGCAGCAGCGGGTCAGCTGCACCGGGTTGTGGGGGGCGGCATCGTCCAGCTCCTCCTTGGTGGGGTGCCGTCCCTCCGCCAGCTTGTTGTGGTCATAGCCGTTCAGCTTGATCCACTCACCGGGCTGCTTCTTCGCCGCGTCCTCCCGGATCAGCTGCTGGATGTCGGCGATGCACTTCACCTTGGGATAGGCCACGTCGATCACGCCGTGTCCCAGGAGACCGAACATCCCCACGTGGATATGGGCGTCGATGAAGCCGGGCAGGACGGTCTTTCCCTCCGCGTCGATGACGCGGGTCTCCGCTCCCCGGAACTCCTCCATCTCCGCGCTGCTGCCCACGGCCAGAATCCGGTCGCCGCGGATGGCCACCGCCTCCGCAATGTCATTCGTCGGATTGACGGTCAGCACCCGCCCGTTCCGAATGATGGTATCCGCAACAAGTCCTCTCATGTACACAGCCTCCTCTGTGAAAAATGTCCTCCCACGGGATGTTCCCTGCCGCTCGACATCCGGGCAGAAACCATGCTGTCATCCAATACATGAGCCCGTGAGGCCGGCGTTTTCTCCGTGATCTTGTTAAAATAAAAATTAATATGGTCACATTATACAGAAATACAGCTCTGATGAACATGGTTTTCGGCGAAATGGCAATCGCTGTCAATTGACAAAAACATGACGGAGATTGACAAAGAATTGCCGATTCGGTAGGATAGTAACAGATCTTTTCAACGGGGGGCCGGCGTCCCTCGGGAAGGGGGGGCATGCCATGCCCGCTATGAATCCGAACAGCTTCATCAAAGTCATGAATCTGCTGAATCTGGCCGCCGTGGATATTGCCCAGGCCCTCTATGTCAGTCCCAGCCATGTGAGCCGCTGGAAAACCGGCTCCCGGGCACTGAAGGTTTCCAGCGCCTATTTCCAGCAGCTGGTGGATCTGTTTCTATCCGTCAACGAGCGGTTGGGGACCCGCCCGCTGGAGCGGTTCCTGCTGCCGGACTTTGACCCCGCCCGGACGGAACCGCCGCCGGAGGACTCCCGGTCCGCCCTGCGCCAGCGGCTGTTGCAGTTTCTCACCCAGCAGGGGGAGGAGGCCCGGGTCACCCACACGGTCCCCGACTCCGCCGTCCAGGTTCTGGTGGGGCTGGAGAGCCGGATTGAGGCCCTCAAGCAGTTCTTTGAGTATGTCCTGACCCTGAGTCCCAAGCCGGACCTCTATATCAAGGAGGTGCTGTACGCCTCCTGGTGCCCCCGCTACCTGGACTGGTTCTCCGTGTACCACGACTATGCCCTGCGCTACATGGACGCCGGGGGAGTCATCTACTATTTCTCCAATTTGAACAATCTGGATCGCGCCACCTTTTACAGCATCTGGGAGTTCACCTCCCACAAGAACCTCTACCCCGGATACTCCGCCAATATGGCGGAGGAATCCCCGGAGTGCGCCTACTACCTGGCGGAGGGGACCCGCTCCGTCACGTTCTACGTGCCGGAGGACCAGCCCAGCGCCTATATCACCATGGTGAACTCCGACCCGCTGATGCTCACGGCTCAGGAGAACTTTCTCAAGCGCAAGTACGAGCAGCGGCACCATCAAATTTTCATCAATACCAACGAGAACCACAACCTGCTCCTGAGCATCGTGCAGCTGCACCAGCGGAAGCTGAACCCCCTTCTCTTCGCGAGCAAGTTTCCCAGCTTCCTGCTTCTGCGGCCGGAGTCTTTGCGCAAGGTGCTGCTGCAAAACCAGGTGCCGGACGACGCCGTCAACTACTGTATGAAGTTCCAGCGGCTCTTCCAGGAGCAGATCCAGAACCCCGCCATCCAGAAAACCTTTTTCTACTACCAGGAGGACATTTTGGAGTTCGCGGTGGCGCCAGAGGTCTGCGACATCACGTTGACCGGAGTTGCCGGGAAGCCGGTCTTCCTGCCCGGGGAGGCCCGCCGGGAGCTGCTGGTGCATCTGCGGGCCTCCTGCGCGGACTCTTCCCGCAGCGTTCGGATCGTCTCCCGGAAGAACCACGTGGTGTATGACGCGCTGGGCGACGCCATCACCCTCTGGGTGAAGCGCGGCAACTGGTATCTCATCTACTACCCGGATCAGGCCGATCAGACGGATTTCCGGCTGATCATAGATTCCCTGGCCTGCACGCTGCGCTACGACCTCTACTACTCCACGCTGCTCAATGTCCCCGCGGACCCCATGGAAACCGCCGCCTTTTTGAGCGAGGCCATCCGCATCCTAGATCAGGGGGACGGCGGCCAGCGCTGAGCGGGCGTCCCTCCCGCCGACGGGGCGGAGCAGCCGCAAAACAGAAAAAATCCCCTGCGGCCGTAATGGCCGCAGGGGATTTTATATGACGTTATATGGAGAGACGACCTCTAGGCGCGCCGTCAGTCCGTGTGGACTTAGGGACGCGGCCGGGCGGCGGGAGCGGACGCGGGGGAAAGGGAGCGGATACACGCATCCGCCGTCTCCTCCAGGAGATCCAGGTCCCACAGCATCTGCAGGAGCGTGTAGCGGGGGCGGATCTCCTTGCAATAGAGGAACGTGTCCCGCAGCAGAGCGTCGTCCACGCCGATTTCGGAGGGGCGGGCGGGGGCGCCCAGGCTCCGCAGCAGTTTCTCCACATAGGAGGAGGCGGGCAGGGTACGGAGCAGGGCCTCGATTGTGGGCCAGTTCTGCTCCATGGCGTCGAGCCGGGCCAATCGGCCGGCGGTGTCGTTCTTGTGGGCGGTGTGTTCCAGCTCGATGATGCCGGGGGCCGCGGGGCCGTAGGCGGTCTCCATGGCGGACTCCCAGGCTGTGGGGTCATACCGGACCGCGGCAGCCCGCGCGGCATCAAAGTCCACGGGCCGGGACAGCAGGATTTCTGCCGCTTTTAGGATCAGCACGGTGCCTACGCCCACCTGGGTGCCGTGGGGAGCGGGACGCTGCCCCCGCTGGCCGAAAATGGTCTCCCAGTAATGGGACATGTGGTGCTCACAGCCGGAGGCGGGCCGGGAGTTGCCGTACAGGCTCATGGCCACGCCGGAGAGGACCAGGCCCTCCATGATCCGGCCCAGCACCGCCGGGTCCCGGTCCTTGGCCCGGGGGGCGATTTCCAGGATCTCCTGGACGCAGTGCTCCATGAGCTCCAATGTGCGGAGGCAGATGTGCTCCCCGGTGATCTGGTGGGCCAGCTTCCAGTCGCACAGGCAGGTGGCCTTTCCCAGCAGGTCTCCCAGGCCCGCCGCGATCATGGAGTAGGGAGCGCCCTTCAGAATCTCCGTGTCGCCGATGATAGCCAGGGGCGTTTGGGCGTCAAAGGTGGTTTTCAGATTGTCCACTTGGATGGCGGCGATGGAGGAGGCGAAGCCGTCCATGGGCGCGGCGGTGGCCACCGTCATGAAAGGGATTCCCAGCTTGAAGCTGAAATAACGGGTCATGTCGTTGATGGCGCCGGTTCCCACGGCCACGGCAATGTCGCAGCCGGGAGGCATGTGGATCACCAGCTCCCCCAGCGTCGCCTCGTCGAACCCTGTGTGGGTCAGCTGGCGAAGGGAGGCCTGGATTTCGGCGCCCTGCAAAATTTGCAGGCATCGCTCTCCGGCGATCTGACGGGTGACGGCGTCACAGATGAGGTATGGGTGTGATTTTCCCAGATCCCGCAGGATGCGGGGCAGCTGCTCCAGCGCATTCCACGCGATGGCAACATCCCGCAGGGGAGCGTAGTGGGTGTGGCCGCAGCTGCAGGAGAGCGGCGTCGCCAGGTAGTCCCGCAGAGGATGGGGCGTCTCGTACATATCCATGACGGAAAACCTCGCTGTCTTGAATTTGAGGACTGGAAGAGCACGCCCGGCACGGAACCAGACCGGTGGAACCCGCTGGTTTCTTTTTCGCCGTCTCTTTTCATCCCTCTGCTTATGTGTTATAGTGAAATTGCATGTTTGTGTCAACAGATGGCGGAAAAAACGAAAAACAATCAAGTACGTGCAGGGAGGGAGTGCCATGCAGAGAGAAGAAAGGCTCCGCAGCATGCTGGAGCTGCTGCGGAGCAAGGGATTTGCCACCGTGGAGGAATTGAGCCGGCAGTTTTATATCAGCCTGCCCACCGCCTACCGGGACCTCCGGGAGCTGGAACGGGAGCAGCTGATCATCCGGAGCGGCGGAGGCGCCATGCCGGTGATGGCGGAGAAGGCCCACCTGCCGCTGGACTTCCGCCAGGTCATGAATGTCTCGGCCAAGGTGCGGATCGGACAGGGGGCGGCCGCCCTCCTGGAGCCGGGCAGCGTGGTGTTTCTGGACGCCTCCAGCACGGCGGCCAGCATGGTGCCGTTCATGGACCCGAAGCTGGATCTGACCGTGCTGACCAATGGCCTATTGACGGCGGTGCAGCTGCGGGAAGTCGGCATCCGCACCTACTGCGTGGGGGGGCGTCTGGTGGACAACTCCGTGGCGGTGTGCGGGAAGCTGGCCTGCGATGTGATCGACCAGTTTGCCATTCAGAAGCTGTTCTTCTCCGCCTTTGGCGTGGACGGGCGGGGCGTGATTGTCGATATGAGTGAGACGGAGAGCTCCCTGCGCCGGTATATCCTGAACATGCCCGTCACCAGCGTGTTTCTCTGCGACCACAGCAAATTCGGCAGAAGCTCCGTGTTCCACACCACGCCCCTGGAGATGGTGGACTACGTGGTGACGGACGCGCCGCTGCCGCCGGAGAGCCCCCGCCCCCGCCGGGAGGTGCTGGTGGTCTGAGCGGTCACTCCACCAGAATGGTGCCGGTTTTGGGGCTGGGGTACTGGGAGGGAACAGGGGCGTCGGTCACCAGATAGGAGACCGCGGAGAGGGGCGCCAGGTTGAACATGGCGGACTGCCCGAACTTGCTGGAGTCGCACAGGAAGATGGTGGTGCCCGCGTTTTTCAGCAGGGCGGCCCGCAGCGCCGTCTCCTCCTCGGAGGTATCTACGATCATCCCCTGGTCGTTGATGCCGTAGGAGGAGAAGAACATGATGTCGATGTTGAAATTGGACGCCGCCTCCAGCGCCAGGCTTCCCCCCACCGCGGAGGACCCGCCGATCACCTCGCCGCCCAGACAGTAGGTGCGGATGCCGAGATTCTTCAGATAGGCCGCCGTCAGCAGGCTGTTGGTGATGATCATCAGGTCCTGCCGTCCCTTGAGATGCTCCGCAATCGCTCCGGCGGAGGTGGAGGAATCTATAAAAACCACAGCGTTGCTGGTAATCAGCTTGACAGCCTCCCGGGCCAGGGAGGCTTTCTCTCTGTAATGGGTGCTCTTGCGGAAATTGACCGGATAGGGGATCTCCTCCAGCGGCATGTGCATGGCACCGCCGTGGCTGCGGATGATCAGGCCCCGATTGACTAATTCGCTCAGATCCCGCCGGATCGTGGGCATGCTAACATTTAATACTTCACTGAGGTATTCCACCGTGCAAAACTCCCGCTCTTCCAGGAGTTTCAGGAGCTTTTTAAATCGTTCTTCTTTTAACAAACGATCACATCCTTGAGCAAAAATGATTTTTTTCCAATTAATTGTATAACCGTTGACAAAATTGGTCACAAAAAGTATGATTGTTAAAAATAAACAAAATCCAAGTAAAGTTTATTGTGTAATTAAGAACCTTTATTTTACATGGATTTTACATTCATAGTAGCAGTGACGCACGAAAAAGTCAATGCGCCGCGCGAAAAGGAAAGGGAGGCCGCGCAGATGCGGATTGACGCGGAACAATATAGCGGCGTCTGCGCGTGCGGCTCCGAGCACCGGATGGAGACGCGGTTCTGCGTGATCGGGACCGGCGTGCTCTCCGGGCTGGAGGACTTTCTGGCCGAGGCCGCGCTGACCGGCCGGCGCTGCGCGGTGTATGACGCCCACACCTATGAGGCGAAGAATCTGCGGCGCCCCCGGGCGGAGCAGGAGATCGTCCTCTCCCCGGACCACCTGCACGCCAACGAGCGCTCCACCGCCGAGGTGCTGCAGCGGCTCCACGGGGATACGGCGGTGCTGATCGCCGTGGGCGGCGGCACGGTCCACGATATTGTCCGCTACTGCGCCAAGCAGCGGGGGATTCCCTTTGTCTCCGTTCCCACCGCAGCCAGCTGCGACGGGTTCTGCTCCAACGTGGCCTCCATGACCTGGGAGGGCTATAAGAACACCATGCCCTGCGGCGCGCCGGTGCTGGCGGCGGCGGACCTCTCCGTGATCTGTGAGGCGCCCCGCTATCTCACCAACAGCGGCATCGGGGACATGATCGGAAAATTCACCGCCCTGGCGGACTGGCGCATCGCCCACGCCGCCGCGGGCGAGGTGGTCTGTGAGCGGATTGAACGGGTTATGCAGGAGGCGCTGGCGCAGGTCTGGGACCACGCCCTGGAGATTCGGGAGGGCGTGCCGGAGAGCTACGAGGCGGTGACCTATGGGCTTTTGATGAGCGGCCTGGCCATCCAGATGCTGGGGACCTCCCGGCCCGCCTCCGGCGGCGAGCACCACATCTCCCACCTGATCGAGATGGAGCCCGCGGGCCTGGGGGTCCGCTCCGAGGCCCTCCACGGGGAGAAAGTGGGCGTGGGCACGATCCTGGCCAGCGGGGAGTACCACCGCCTGGCGGAAATCCAGGATTTGACTGCGGAGGCGCTGCCTTACCGGCCCATCGACCAG
>CAJFNE010000019.1 GCA_904393855.1 uncultured Oscillibacter sp.
GACGCCCCGGATGTGGATCTCCCGGATGGCGCGTCCGGCCTTCAGGCACACGCCCCGGAAGGTATTGTCCCAGGTGGTGACCTTCAGCAGCAGGGAGTCGGAGTAGGGGGCGATTTCGCTGCCGGCGCCGGCAGTGGCGGCGTCCAGCCGGACGCCGAAACCGCCGGGAGAGCGGTAGGAGGTGATCTTGCCGGTGTCGGGGGCAAAGTTGTTGGCCGGGTCCTCGGTGGTGACGCGGCACTGGATGGCGTAGCCGTTCAGATGGACGTCGCTCTGCTGCGTGATGCCGATGCGGGGGTCGCTGAGGGGGCAGCCCTCGGCAATCAGGATCTGGGAGCGCACGATGTCGATGCCCGTCACCATCTCCGTGACGGTGTGCTCCACCTGGATGCGGGGGTTCATCTCGATGAAGTAGTGATGCCCCTCCTTGTCCACCAGGAACTCCAGGGTGCCGGCGTTCACATAGCCCACGTGCTTGGCGATCTTCACCGCGTCCTCGTACAGAGCCTCCCGGATCTTCTTGTCTACGGAGAAAGCGGGGGCGAACTCCACCACTTTCTGGTAGCGGCGCTGGAGGGAGCAGTCCCGCTCGAAGAGATGGACCACGTTGCCGTGCTCGTCGCCCAGCACCTGCACCTCGATGTGCTTGGGCTCCACCAGGAACTTCTCCATGAAGATGTCGTCGTTGCCGAAGGCCTTCTTGGCCTCGGCTTTTACCAGGTCGAAGTTGGTGCCAACCTCCTCCACGGTGTCGCAGCGGCGCATACCGCGGCCGCCGCCGCCGGCGGCAGCCTTCAGAATCACCGGGAAACCGAACTCCATGGCCAGCTTCTGGGCGGCCTCCCGGCTCTGGAGGGGCTCCGTGGTGCCGGGGGTGGTGGGCACGTTGCAGGCGACCGCGATCTGCTTGGCAGAGAGCTTATCGCCCATCAGGTCCAGCACCTGGGAGGAGGGGCCGATGAACTTGATGCCGGCGGCCTCGCAGGCCCGGGCAAAGTCCGCGTTCTCACTGAGGAAGCCGTAGCCGGGGTGGATGGCGTCGGCGCCGTAGCGCTTGGCCATCTCAATGATGCGGGGGATGTCCAGATAGGCGCCCAGGGGACTCTCGTTTTCGCCGATCAGATAGGACTCGTCTGCGGCGGTCCGGAAGAGGCTGTAGGTGTCCTCCTTGGAATAGATGGCAATGGTCTGCAGATCCAGGTCATGGCAGGCGCGGAAGATCCGCATGGCGATCTCACCGCGGTTTGCCACCAGAACCTTTTTGAATGGTTGACTCATAGGCAAAGACCTCCTGTTCTTGCTTGCGCGCGGCGGCGCAGGAAGTGTGTACTCTTAATAAGAATACGCCACTTTGGGAGAATCTTCAATAGCGAAATTCTGTTTACGTAGGATTTTGTCTCGCTGTGCTGTAAAATTACGTAAAACGTGCATTCAATTTGTGAATAATGACTCCCCCTGTCCGCCCATCGGAAACAGGAGGAAAACTTTTAGCTTTTCCGCACAGCGTGTACCGGGCGCTTTTGCCAGGAGGTTCCGCAACCCATGTGCGCACGAGACAAAGATTTTGCGGCTGGGTGCTGGTATTTGCGGGATCGATTTTGAGCCGTTTCACCAATCGGGAGGGGAGGGAAAGCGCCATGCCGTGTGTCCCACAGCTGAAGGAAAAATTTCACCGGAGGGGTGTTGACAAAGCCGCGCGGCGATGCTATAATGCGATAAACCGTTGAGGAAGAGTGAGTAAGCTTCGTCTCCTTCTCCGCAGAGAGCCGCCGGTGCTGGAAAGGCGGCGGGAAGCGCGAGGCCGAATGGACTTCCGAGGGCAACCAGAAACCGGGCCGGAGGGCTGCGGGAGTATGCGCGACGGAGTGAGGCTCTCCGTGATCAAAGGTCAGCATATGTCTGTATGCGATGAGTGGGCGCGTTTTGGAACGTGTCAAGCCGGGTGGTACCGCAGGAATTCATTCCTGTCCCAGCAAATGTTTGCTGGGACAGTTTTTTTATGTGCAGGAGGTATCCTATGATCCGATTGACGAAACGATGGCGGCCCCGTGCCGGACAATGACGCTGAGACCGACGCATTCCCTCAAATTATATTGGAAAGAAAGGACATCCTACCATGAAGAAGTTATTTGCGCTTTTGACGGCCCTCTCCCTGCTTCTGGCCTTGACCGCCTGCGGCGGCGATACCAACACCGATGAGAACACGGAGAGCAGCGATACCACCACCTATAAAATCGGTATCTGCAACTACGTGGATGACGCCTCCCTGAACCAGATCGTGGACAACATCCGGACCCAGCTGGAGGCGCTGGGAGAGGAGCACGGCGTGACCTTTGACGTCTCCTATGACAACTGCAACGCCGATGCCAACCTGCTCAACCAGATCATCGCCAACTTCATCGCTGACGATGTGGATCTGATGATCGGCGTGGCCACCCCCGTGGCCATGGCCATGCAGACCGCCACCGAGGGCACCGGCATCCCCGTGGTGTTCTCCGCCGTGTCCGACCCCGTGAGCGCCGGCCTGGTGGAGAGCCTGGAGGCCCCCGGCTCCAACATCACCGGCACCTCCGACTACCTGGACACCAACGCCATCATGAACCTGATCCTGGCCGCCGACCCGGACGTGCAGACGGTCGGCCTGCTGTATGACCAGGGCCAGGACTCCGCCGCCACCCCCATCGCCCACGCCAAGGAGTTCCTGGACGCCAACGGCATCCGCTACGTGGAGCGCACCGGCACCACCACCGACGAGGTGATGCTGGCCGCCCAGGCCCTGGTGGCCGACGGCGTGGACGCGGTGTTCACCCCCACCGACAACACCATCATGACCGCGGAGCTGGCCATCTATGAGACCTTCATCGAGGCGGGCATCCCCCACTACACCGGCGCGGATTCCTTCGCCCTGAACGGCGCCTTCCTGGGCTACGGCGTGGACTACGCCAACCTGGGCGTGGAGACCGCCAACATGGTGGCCGACATCCTGCTGAACGGCGCGGACCCCGCCACGACCCCGGTGCTGACCTTCGACAACGGTACCGCCACCATCAACACGGAGACCTGCGCGGCCCTGGGCCTGGACTATGACACGATTGCCGAGACCTTTGCCCCGCTGTGCACCCAGGTGGTGCCCATCACCACCGCCGAGAGCTTCGACGATCTGGCGGAGTAAACCATCCATTGCGGACGCCGCGGGGCAGGGGAGCACGCCTCCCGCTCCCCGCGGCGCTGGAGAGAGGAGACCATCATGGATTTCGCATTGATCCAGACCGCCCTGCAGCTGGGGCTGATCTGCGGGCTGACGGTGCTGGCGCTGTTTTTGAGCTACTCCATGCTCAATGTCTGCGACCTGTCCACCGACGGCTGTTTCACCTTGGGGGCCGCCGTGGGGGCGGTGGTGGCCATCTCCGGCCACCCCTACCTGTCCATTCCGGCGGCCATGGGGGCCGGCGTCTGCTCCGGCTTCGTCACGGCCCTGCTGCAGACCCGGATGGGCATCAACAGCCTGCTGGCGGGCATCATCGTCAACACAGGGCTGTACTCCATCAACATCTGGGTGATGGGGGGCAAGTCCCTGCTGAACATGAACCAGACGGAGACAGTGTTCACCAAGGCCCAGGCGTTCCTGGAGAACACGCCCCTGGCGGGGGAGCAGTCCCTGGTGGTGGCGGCGGTGGCCGCCATCCTGGTGGTCCTCTTTATGACGGCGTTCCTGAATACCCGGCTGGGCCTTGCCATCCGGGCCACGGGCAACAACCCGGACATGGTGCGCTCCTCCTCCATCAACCCGGTGTTCACCACCACGGTGGGCCTGTGCGTGGCCAACGCCTTCACCGGCCTCTCCGGCTGCCTGCTGGGGCAGATGCAGAAGTCCGTGAACATCGACATCGGCAGCGGCATGGTGACGATTGCCCTGGCGTCCCTGCTGATCGGCAGCACGTTCCTGGGCCGGGGCGGCATCTTGATCCAGGCCATCGGTATGGTGCTGGGTTCTTTCGTGTTCCGTCTGGTGTATACCATCGCCCTGCGGTTCGACATGCCGGCCTACATGCTGAAGCTGGTGTCCTCCGTGATCATCATCCTGGCCATTGCGGGACCGTATCTGAAGGGCCAGTGGCCCATGCTCCGCCGCCGCCTGACCTACCGCTCCCAGGGAGCCGGAAAGGGGGATCAGTGAGCCATGCTGCACATTTCCCATATTTATAAGACCTTCAACCCCGGTACCGTCAATGAGAAGAAGGCGCTGCTCGACCTGTCCCTCCACCTGGAGCCCGGCGACTTCGCCACGATCATCGGCTCCAACGGCGCGGGCAAGTCCACACTGTTCAACGCCATCTCCGGCAGTTTCTTCACGGATGCCGGCACCATCGAGCTGGCGGGGGAGGACATCACCTTCCAGCCGGAGTTCAAGCGGGCACGAAATATCGGGCGATTGTTCCAGGACCCCATGCGGGGCAGCGCCCCCGGTATGACCATCGAGGAGAATCTGGCCCTGGCCGCCGGCAGCGGCGGGTGGTTCTCCCATATGACGAAAAAGGACCGCCAGCGGTTCCGGGACCGGCTGGCATTGCTGGGCATGGGCCTGGAGGACCGGATGAAGCAGCCGGTGGGCCTGCTCTCCGGCGGCCAGCGCCAGGCGCTGACGCTGATGATGGCCACGGTGAACCCGCCCAAGCTGCTGCTGCTGGATGAGCACACAGCGGCCCTGGACCCCGCCGCCGCGGAAAAGGTGCTGGGTATCACCCAGAAGATCGTGGCGGAGGAGAAGCTCACCTGTCTCATGGTGACCCATAACATGGAGTCCGCCCTGGCGCTGGGCAACCGGACCCTGATGATGAACGGAGGCCGCATCCTCTTTGACGTATCCGGCGAGGAGCGAAAGGGCCTCACCGTGGAGGACCTGCTCCAGCGCTTCAAAACGGAGTCCGGCAAAGGCCTGGACAACGACCGCATGCTGCTCGGTTAAAAAAAGCACCCGCTTTTCCTAAGGAAAAGCGGGTGCCTTTTTGCACGTCAATTCATGTGAAGTAAAACCACATTACGGAAATCAAGTCCGCAAAACGAGCCTTCTCGTCCCCGTTTCGCAGCTCTAGGTTGCCGTCGCGCCAGCTGCCGCGACAGCCCAGCCCTCAGAGCGAGCAAAAATTCTTTGCGCAGCTTTCCCTAAAGGGACGTACTCCACTAGGATTTTGCACAGCAAAATCAAGTGTCGTTACAGTCTTTCAAGAAAGCTGAGAGACGCCGGAATCGTGGGCGGCCTGCTTTACGGCGGAGGCCACCGCCTCCCGGACCCGGGGATCGAAGGCGGCGGGGATGATGTAGTCGGCAGAGAGGTCGTCCCCCACCAGATCCGCCAGGGCATGGGCGGCGGCGATCTTCATATCGTCGTTGATGTCGCTGGCCCGGGCATCCAGGGCACCCCGGAACACGCCGGGGAAGGCCAGCACGTTGTTGATCTGGTTGGGATAGTCGCTGCGTCCGGTGGCCACCACCGCCGCGCCGCCGGCCTTGGCGTCGTCCGGAAAGATCTCCGGCGTAGGGTTGGCGCAGGCGAAGATGACGGCGTCCTTCGCCATGGTCTTCACCATCTCCGTGGTCACCGCGCCGGGGGCGGAGACACCGATAAATACGTCCGCGCCGACCAGCAGATCCGCCAGGGAGCCGGCGCGCTTGGCCGGGTTCGTCACCTGGGCCACCTCCTCCTTGATCCAGTTCATGCCCTCGGTCCGGCCGGCGTAGATGGCGCCCTTCCGGTCGCAGAGGGTAACGTCCCGGGCCCCGGCGGAGAGGAGGAGCTTCGTGATGGAGATGGCGGCGGCACCGGCGCCGTTGAGGACGATCCGCACATCCGCCAGATGCTTGCCCACCACTTTCAGGGCGTTGGTGAGGCCCGCCAGAGTGATAATGGCGGTGCCGTGCTGGTCGTCGTGGAAGATGGGGATGTCGCACCGCTCCTTCAGCTTCCGCTCGATCTCAAAGCAGCGGGGGGCGGAGATGTCCTCCAGATTCACTCCGCCGAAGGAGCCCGCCAGCAGGGCGACCGTGTTCACGATCTCGTCCACATCGTGGCTGCGGATGCACAGGGGGATGGCGTCCACGCCGCCGAAGGCCTTGAACAGAACGCATTTGCCCTCCATGACCGGCATGCCTGCTTCCGGGCCGATGTCCCCCAGGCCCAGGACAGCGCTGCCGTCGGTGACCACCGCCACGGTGTTCCAGCGGCGGGTCAGCTCATAGCTCTTGCTGATATCCTTCTGAATTTCCAGGCAGGGCTGCGCCACGCCGGGGGTATAGGCCAGGGACAGAGCCTCCTTGCTGTCCACCGCCGCCCGGGGGGTGACCTCCAGTTTGCCCCGCCACTCGTAATGCAGGCGCAGGGATTCCTTCGCGTAATCCATGGTTGTTGCGCTCCTCTCTCTTGTTGACATGATGTACCATTGTACGGGAATTTGCCGGGGATGTCAATGGAGGGGAATGTGGGCGCAGTGGCGGGCATACGGCTCCGCCGAGACTTGCGGCACCCCGGCGGGTGTGCTAAGATGAGGGACAGTCAAAGTCCGGGGAGGCGAAAGCGATGGAAGTCCGAAATGTAGGAAGCCGCATCGTGAATACTTATCTTTACCCCATTCCCACAGGGTATGTGATGGTGGATACCGGGTACGCGGGAGAACTACAGCGTGTGATCCGACGGCTGGGGAGGGAGGGGATCGCCCTCCCGGAGCTCCGCTTCCTCTTCCTGACCCACGCCCACGACGATCATGCCGGCTTTCTGAATGCGCTGCTATCCCTTTGTCCGGAACTGGTGGTGGTCTGCAGCCGTCGAGCGGTTCCGGTGCTTCTTCGGGGGCAGAACCCCTTTGACGGCGGCTGCAGCGGGCTGTCCGCCCGAATTTTCTGCGGTGCGATGAGCCTGGCCGGAAAAGGGGAGCATCGGTTCCCGCCGGTGGAGCCGCGGTTCCTGGACCGTCTCCTGCAGGTCTCTCCCGGGGATACCGCGGCAGCGGAGCGGCTGCTCCAGGGGAGCATCCTATTTACACCGGGGCACACGGCCGATTCTATCTCCCTGCAAATTCCCAGCGAAAACGGCAGCGTGATCTTCTGCGGGGATGCCGCCATGAACGGGTTCCCCAGCCGCCGGAGAATGACCATCTGGATGGAGAACCCGGCGGCCTTTCAGGCTTCCTGGGACCTTTTGCTGAAAGCGGGAGCGGACAAGCTGTATCCGGGCCACGGACGGCCCTTCGACACGCGGGATCTGATGCGATACCGGCAAGATATCAAATCTGTAAAGCTATATCCCTTGCGGGAACGGAAATAGTTGGAGCGTACAGAACTGTTTCCCATACGGCGCGGGAAACAGAGAGAGGGGCGGTCCCATAGGGCCGCCCCTCTGCTGATCCAGCGGGAAGTTACAGGTTCTTCTCGTAGGACTCGATCATCTTCTTGACCATCTGGCCGCCGACGGAGCCGGCCTCGCGGGAGGTCAGGTCGCCGTTGTAGCCCTCCTTCAGGTTGACGCCAACCTCGGAAGCGGCCTCCATCTTGAACTTATCCATAGCCGCACGGGCCTCGGGAACATTGATCTTATTGCTGTTCTTGGTAGACATATTTTGTTCTCCTTTTCCGATATCAAACTGTTCGCTGATTGGGTATCGCGAGGGTAGTTTGACTCGAAAGGGCGGGAATATTCTGTTTTTCTGCTGGAAAGTCCTGCTTTCACTGGATATTTCCAAATTTTATGCACCCGGCAGCTTCATCAGCGGTACCCTCTGGACAATTTTCACGACAGAGGGTATGATATAGGGAAAGACTCTGAGCCGGTACGCCGGTATTTCAAATTTTTCATGATCATAATGGAGTGACGATATGGGAAAGTATTTTGGAACCGATGGTTTCCGCGGCAAGGCCAATGAGGGCCTCACCGCACAGCATGCCTATGAGATCGGACGCTTCCTGGGCTGGTACTATGGAAGAAATGAGCGGGCGAAGATCGTGGTGGGGAAGGACACCCGCCGCTCCAGCTATATGCTGGAGTATGCCCTCAGCGCCGGCCTCACCGCCTCCGGGGCGGACGCCTACCTACTGCACGTGACCACCACGCCGTCCGTGTCCTACGTGACCCGGACGGACGGCTTCGACTGCGGCGTCATGATCTCCGCCAGCCACAACCCCTACTACGACAACGGCATCAAGCTCATGAACCGGGAGGGGGAGAAGATGGACGAGACCACGATCTCCCTGGTGGAGGACTACCTGGACGGACGCCTGGAGCTGGACGGGAGCCTCTGGACGGAGCTGCCCCTGGCCACGGAGGACAGCATCGGCGCCGTGGTGGATCACAGCGCCGGGCGAAACCGCTACATGGGATACCTGATTTCCCTGGGCATGTACTCCTTCAAGGGGAAGAAGGTGGCGCTGGACTGTGCCAACGGCAGCGCCTGGAGCATCGCCCCCCATATCTTTGAAGCCCTGGGGGCGGAGGTGTCCGTCATCAACAACCGGCCCAACGGCCTGAACATCAACGACAACGCCGGCTCCACCCACATCGGGGGCCTGCAGAAATACGTGGTGGAACACGGAATGGACGTGGGCTTCGCCTATGACGGCGACGCGGACCGCTGCCTGGCGGTGGATGAGAACGGCGCTCTGGTGGACGGTGACAAGATCATGTACATCTACAGCCGTTACATGAAGGAGCGGGAGAAGCTGGTCAACAACACGGTGGTCACCACGGTCATGAGCAACTTCGGATTGTACAAGGCCCTGGATGAAATCGGCATCGGCTATGCCAAGACCGCCGTGGGGGACAAGTACGTTTATGAACACATGGTCCAGCACGGGGACCGGATCGGCGGGGAGCAGTCCGGCCACATCATCTTTTCCCGGTACGCCCGGACAGGGGACGGGATCCTGACCTCCCTGAAAGTGATGGAGGTCATGATGGCCAAGAAGGAGCGGCTTAGTAAGCTGGCGGAGCCGGTGACCATCTATCCCCAGGTGCTGGTGAACGTGCGGGTGAAGGACAAGCGGGCCGCCCAGGAGGACCCGAAGGTTCAGGCCGCTGTCCAGGCCGTGGCGGAGGCCCTGGGAAACTCCGGCCGTATCCTGGTGCGGGAGTCCGGCACAGAGCCGCTGGTTCGGGTTATGGTGGAGGCGGAGAGTGAGGACCGATGCCGGGAGCTGGCGGAGCAGGTAGCGGAGGTCATCCGCAGCCAGGGTCATGCCGCCCTCTAAATCTGCATCCTGCAATCCCCGGGAGTCAAAAGATTCCCGGGGATTTTTCTCGCAATTTGCGGGTAAACGTTTGCCTTTCAGAAACCTTTGGGCGACTTTACTGAGAATTTCCAAAAAGTTTGTGCGATTTAACAAAATGTACAAAACTCCATTGACAAAACCGGGGATCGTCTACTATTATTATAAATAAAAAGGGCTGGAAACGTTTCCGGTAACGTTTTATGTCGAGGGAAGGGAGGCAGTGCGCGGCATGACGATCCGAGACATCGCCCAGCGGTGCAGCGTCTCTGTCAGCACGGTCTCCCGCGTTCTGAATAACCACCCGGACGTCAGCGCCGCCAACCGGGAAAAGGTCATGCAGGTAGTGCGGGAGCTCCATTACATTCCCAATAACAGTGCCAGGGACCTGGTGCGGCCCCAGTCCGACGGCATCGGCCTGGTGGTCCGCGGCGTGGGTAACCCTTTCTTTACCGGCGTGATTCGTTCCATCGAGCGCACCATTGAGGAGGCCGGGTATACCATGGTCCTCCATCAGATCCGCTCCGGGGAGGACGAGCTGCGGGCCGGCGCGGAGCTGGCCCGATCCCGGCGGCTGCTGGGACTGATTCTCTTGGGCGGCTGTTTTGACTATACTCCGGAACAGGTGGCGATGCTGGACGTTCCCTTTGTCTGCTGTTCCTATACGAATCGCTTTGGGGAGCTGTCCGAGGAGCGCTATTCCTCGGTGAGCATCGACGATCAGGCGGAGGCCTATCGGGCGGTGCGGCTGCTTCTGGAGCAGGGACACCGGAACATCGCGGTGCTGCTGGACTCCATCCAGGACCGCTCCATCAGTCAGCTGCGGTATATGGGCTACTGCCGTGCCCTGCGGGAGTACGGCATTCAGCCGGACAGCACGCTGGTGGGGGAGACGGGGACCTTTGAAATGTCTGCCGCCTACCAGTGCATGACCCGGATGCTCCGGAGCGGGCGGGACTTCACCGCCGTCTTTGCCATCGCGGACTCCATGGCCGTGGCGGCCATGAAAGCGATTTACGACAGCGGCAAGCGGGTGCCGGAGGACTACTCCGTGGTGGCCATCGACGGCATCGACATGTCTGCCTACGCGGTGCCCACCCTGACCACCCTGGCCCAGCCTCAGGAGGAGATGGGGCAGCGGTCCGTGCAGATCCTGCTGGACATGATCGAGGGCCGCGGCGGTAACCGCCATGTCCAGCTGCGGACGGCTCTCCGAACGGGAGGAAGCGTCCGTCCCTTATCGGTTTTTGCATCGGAAACGATGTGAAAATAAATTTAAAGCAAGGAGATTGTAGAAGATGAAAAAAGCGTTTGCACTTTTGCTGACTCTGGCGATGGTGCTGTCTCTGGCCGCCTGCGGCGGTGACAGCGGCACCACCACGGACGACACCGGCGACGGCGAGACCGCCACTGGCTCCGTGTACTACCTGAACTTCAAGCCCGAGGCAGATGCCCAGTGGCAGGAGCTGGCCCAGCTCTACACCGACGAGACCGGCGTGCCCGTCACCGTGGTGACCGCTGCCTCCAACACCTATGAGCAGACCCTGACCAGCGAGATGGCCAAGGACGTGCCCCCGACGCTGTTCCATGTCAACGGCATCAACGGCCTGCTGAACTGGAAGGACTTCTGCTATGACCTGACCGGCTCCGCCGTGCTGGGTGAGCTGACCAGCGACTCCTACGCCCTGACCGAGGGCGACGCCACCCTGGCCGTGGCCATGGCCGTGGAGTCCTATGGCCTGATCGTCAACAAGACCCTGCTGGCCGAGGCCGGCTACAGCATCGAGGACATCCAGTCCTTCGAGGATCTGCAGGCCGTGGCAGAGGATATCACCGCCCGCAGCAGTGAGCTGGGCTTTGCCGCTTTCACCTCCGCCGGCATGGACAGCTCCTCCGACTGGCGCTTCCAGACCCACCTGGCGAACCTGCCCATCTACTTCGAGTATGAGGACAAGGGCATCACCTCCACCGACGCCATCGAGGGTACCTATCTGGACAACTACAAGGCGATCTTCGACCTGTATATCAACAACTCCACTTGCGATCCCACCACGCTGGCCAGCATGACCGGCGATGACAGCCGCAACGAGTTCCTGGCCGGCGAGGCCGTGTTCTATCAGAACGGCTCCTGGGAGTATCCCAACCTGGTGGGCGAGGGCCTGTTCTCTGACGATGACCTGGCCATGATCCCCATCTATATCGGCGCGGGCGACGAGGCCAACCAGGGCCTGTGCACCGGCACGGAGAACTACTGGGCCGTGAACGCCAACGCCGCTCCCGAGGATATCCAGGCCACCCTGGACTTCATGTACTGGTGCGTCACCTCTGAGACCGGCACCCAGGCTATGTGCGGCGGCGAGGGCGCCATGCCCTCCGGCGGCGCCGGCATGGGCTTCGTGATCCCCTTCAGCGGCAACCTGGAGTCCAGCAACCTGTTCATGAAGCAGAACGACGAGTACACCGCCGCGGGCAAGACCCCCGTGCGCTGGGACTTCACCACCATCCCCTCTCAGACCTGGAAGAACGAGCTGTCCTCCGCTCTGACCGCCTATGCCGCCGGCACCGGCGACTGGGACGGCGTGGTGTCCGCCTTCGTGGACAACTGGGCCTCCGAGTACGCGCTGCTGGGCGCCTGATCAGAGACCCCCGAATTTCAGCGAAACAACATGTTGGAACGGGGTGGGCGTATCCGCCCACCCCGTCTCCTGCGCAAAAAAACGATACGCCGCGGGCAATCGACCCGCTTTCCACTGAGATGCCCGCCGCAAGGCGGAGACCTTACAGGCCCACGGGAGGGAGATTATGGAAAAAACAATCAAGCGGTTCTGGCCTGTTTTTGTGATCCCCACGTTTGGGGCGTTTCTGATCGGCTTTGTCTGGCCCTTCCTGCAGGGCCTGTACCTGTCCTTTTGCAGATTCATCACCATTGACACGGCTTCCTGGAATGGGATTCAAAACTACATCTACGCGCTGACGGAGGCGGACTTCCTCCACTCCTTCTGGTTCACCGCCCTCTTCACGGTGGTGTCCACGATCTGTATCAATGTGGCGGCATTCGCCATCGCCCTGGCACTGACCCGGAACATCAAGGGGACCAATATCTTCCGCTCGGTGTTCTTCATGCCCAACCTGATCGGCGGCATCGTGCTGGGTTACATCTGGAATATTCTGCTGAACTGCGTGCTGACGCTGCTGGGCAAGCCCCTGCTGTCCCTGCACGCGCCCTACGGCTTTATCGGTCTGCTGATCCTCATGTGCTGGCAGCAGATCGGCTATATGATGATCATTTACATCGCGGGTCTCCAGTCCATCCCGGGAGACTACCTGGAGGCCGCCCGCATCGACGGGGCAAACGACCGGCAGATCCTCTGGCGCATCAAGATCCCCAACGTGATGCCCTCCATCACCATCTGCATGTTTTTGTCCCTGACCAACGGCTTCAAGCTCTTTGACCAGAACCTGGCCCTGACCAACGGTGAGCCCGGCCACCTGACGGAGATGCTGGCCCTGAACATCTACAATACGTTCTACGGACGCTCCGGTCCCTCCTGGCGGGGCTATGGCCAGGCCAAGGCCGTGATCTTCTGCGTCCTGGTCATTGTGATTTCCCTGATTCAGCTGCGGGCGACCCGCTCCAAGGAGGTGCAGCAGTAATGATCAAAGCACATCAGACGCGGGACCGCGTGCTGACCGTGATTCTGGCACTGCTCAGCCTGGCCTGGGTGTATCCCGTGGTCATGATCCTGCTGAACTCCCTGAAAAAGGAGACGGCCATCTCCACCGGCACCGCTTTTGAGCTGCCCACCGCGGAGACTTTCGGCGGCCTCTCCAACTACGTGGACGCAATTCTGTCTCAGGGCTTCCTCTCCGCTTTCTGGTATACCCTGGTCATCACCCTGTCCTCGGTGGTGCTGATCCTGATCTGCTGCTCCATGTGCGCCTGGTTCATCACCCGGGTAAAGACCTGGTATTCCAAGGCCCTGTACTACCTGTTCGTTTTCTCCATGGTGGTGCCTTTCCAGATGGTGATGTTCACCCTGTCCTCCACGGCCAACCGACTGAATCTGGATACCCCCTACACCATCTGCATCATCTACCTGGGCTTCGGCGCGGGGCTGGCCGTGTTCATGTTCTGCGGCTTCATGAAGTCCGTCCCCATCGAGGTGGAGGAGGCCGCCATGATCGACGGCTGCGGCCCGGTGCGGACCTTCTTCCTGGTGGTGCTGCCGATCCTGAAGCCCACCCTGATCTCCGTGGGCATCCTGGAGACCATGTGGCTGTGGAATGACTACCTGCTGCCGTACCTGACCCTGGACCGGACGGCCGGCTATATGACCATTCCCATCCTGATCCAGTACTTCCGGGGCAGCTACGGCCGGGTGGAGATGGGTCCCATGATGGCCAGCATCATGCTGAACATCATCCCCATCATCATCGTCTACCTGCTGTGCCAGAAGCACATCATCAAGGGCGTGGCCGCCGGCGCGGTAAAGGGCTGAGGTGGCGTGGAATGAAGAGAAGCTGCGGCATTCTGCTGCCGATTTCCGCGCTGCCGTCCCCCTATGGCATCGGTACCCTGGGGAAGGCTGCCTATGACTTCGTGGACTTCCTGGCGGAGGCGGGCCAGTCCTGGTGGCAGCTGCTACCGGTGGGCCCCACCAGCTACGGGGACTCTCCCTATCAGAGCTTTTCCACCTACGCGGGGAATCCCTACTTTGTGGACCTGGAGCTGCTTTGCCAGGATGGCCTCCTGAAGCCGGCGGAGCTGAACCGGGACTGGGGGAGCGACCCCGCCCGGGTGGACTATGAGAAAATCTACAACAACCGCTTCCAGCTGCTGCAAAAAGCCAAGGACCGGGGCTGGGAGAGAGATGCTGACAAGGTAAATACCTTTGCAGAAGAAAATCAGAGCTGGCTGCCGGATTACGCCCTGTTCATGGCCCTCAAGCGGCACTTCGGCATGCGGGCCTGGACGGAGTGGGAGGATGAGGACATCCGCCTGCGCCGGGAGGAGGCCGTGGAGCGCTATCGCCGGGAGCTCTCCGGCGACGTGGAGCTGTTCATCTATATCCAGTACCTGTTCTTCCAGCAGTGGGAGGCCCTGCGGGCCTACGCCCGGGAGAAGGGGATCGGGATGATCGGCGACCTGCCCATCTACGTGGCCATGGACTCCGCCGACGTGTGGGCGGACCCCCGGAGCTTCCAGCTGGACGAGAAGAACGTGCCTCAGGAGGTGGCCGGCGTGCCGCCGGACTACTTCAGCGCGGAGGGCCAGCTGTGGGGGAACCCCCTCTACAACTGGGACGCCATGAAGGCCGACGGCTACGGCTGGTGGATTCGCCGCATTGACGGCGCCGCCAAGCTGTATGACATTCTGCGGATCGACCACTTCCGAGGGCTGGAGAGCTACTGGGCGGTGCCCTATGGGGAGACCACCGCCAAGAACGGCCGCTGGGTCAAGGGCCCCGGCATGGACCTGCTGCGGCCCCTGCAGGGGTGGTTTCCCAACTTACAATTCATCGCGGAGGACCTGGGCTTCCTGACGCCGGAGGTGCGCCAGCTGCTGCGGGACTCCGGCCTGCCGGGCATGAAAGTGCTGGAATTCGCCTTCGACTCCCGGGAGCCCAGCGACTACCTGCCCCACACCTATATCCCCAACTGTGTATGCTATGTGGGCACCCACGACAACGCCCCTATCATGGCCTGGCGGCAGGAGGCGGACCCGGACGACGTGGCTCTGGCCGTGCGCTACCTGGGCCTGAACGACCAGGAGGGCTTCCACTGGGGTATGATCCGGGGTGGGCAGAGCAGCGTGGCGGACCTGTTTGTGGCCCAGATGCAGGACTACCTGGGCCTGGGTGCGGAGTCCCGCATGAATGTGCCCGGTGTTCTGGGCGGAAACTGGCAGTGGCGGCTGTTGCCGGGCCAGCTGACGCCAGAGCTGACGGAGCGCATCGCGGAGACCGCCCGGATCTACGGGCGGAGCGCCCGGCGTCCGGCGGCCCCGCCGCCGGAGGAGCCGGCGGAGGTATCCGCCGACGGGGAAGCGGAAGAGAAAGCCTGAGAAAAAATCCGCCCTGCGCCATACGGCGCAGGGCGGATTTCCCGTTGCGGATGGGGTCACTGACCCAGGTAATGACGAACCAGCACCTGCAGCAGCTCATCCCGGTCGATCTTGCGGATGAGGGTGCGGGCATTGTTGTGGTTGGTGATATAGGTGGGGTCCTCTGAGAGGATGTATCCTACGATCTGATTGATGGGGTTGTAGCCTTTTTCCTCCAGAGCCCGATATACCGTCGTCAGGACCTGCTGGATTTCCGCGTCCTTATCCATGGTGATCTTAAATTTTCTGGTGTAGTCGTCCATGCAGGCACCACCTTTCCTTATCAGCTACTTAGTATACTCGTTTTTTGCAAAACTGTAAAGGCCTTCCTACAGAAAAATAGAAAAGATTTTTACTGTTTTGTGAAAAAAATATCCAACGGGGAGAGATTCACTTCCCCAGAACCTCCCGGCGAATATAGTCGAAAGCGGCATCCTCCCCCTCGTCCCGGAGCTTGATCAGCATGGTCTCCAGCAGCGCCTCCGTGGCGGGGTGGAGCATCAGGTGGCGGTGCTTGCCCCGCAGGAAGAACTGATAGGGATCGCCGGGGGAGAAAGCGTCTCCCCGATACACTTTACTGGCGGCCAGCCGGTCGCAGAACATCTCCGCCACATATTTTTTTGGCATCTCCACCCCCACGATGCCGCTGCCGTCCAGGGCGTAGTCCGTCCAGAACTCGAAATGGTGGCGGTTGCGGCCCTTGTGGTGCATCCAGGAGGCGCTGTAGCCCTCCGCTTTCCGCTGGGCGTCGTTGGGGCTGTGGTCCCCCTGAAAGTACTTGGCGCCGGCCCAGAACTCGATGGGGGAGTACTTGGAGAGATCGTGGGTCAGCCCCTGCCAGTAGAGCCCTAGGCGGAAGCAGTATTTCCGCACCAGCGCCCGATGGCGGTGCACGGTTTTGAAATGCGCCCAGATGTGCAAGTCAGGTCACCTCCGCCGCGCCGCCGCCTGACGCGGGCGCGGCACGATTCCAGATTTCAGTATAGCACACCGGCGGGAAAAAGACGAGAGGAAATTTTGCATGGAAACAGGTTCACGGCAAACACTAGCAGGGAGGTGGTGGAATGGAAAGCGCGATCTTTACCTGTCCCGCGGCCTGGGAGCCCCTGCTGCCCCCCGGGGTCCGGCCTCTGCACCGCCCCGGGGAGGCGGCGGGCTGCTGGGAAGTGCTGGCCTTGACGCCGGAGGGCGCGGCGCTGGCTGAGAAGGCCCGGTGCGGTCTGCTGCTTGTACCGGGGGACGGCCGGTTTTCCCATGTCCAGGCCTGCCGGGTCGTCACCTACGGCCTCTCGCCCCGGGACACGCTGACCCTCTCCAGCTTGACGGAGCCTGTGCTGTGTGTCCAGCGGGCATTGCCCCGGCCGGACGGGGACACGATTGAACCACAGGAATTTCCACTGCCGCCGCTGCCGTTCCCGGCTGTGGAGCTGTTGCCCCTGCTGGGGCTGCGGCTGTTGCGGATGCCACTGACAGAGCCGCCCTTTTCCTGGTAAGGTGTCTCCAAAAGGAGGGGATTTTATGAGCCTGCTCTCGGGCTTTCTGACGGCTATTGTGCTGCTGGGAACCGCATCGATCTGCTGGATTCTGTACGGTGATCGGGGCGGGAAGACCCGCTGCATTGCCTGCGGGAAATGCGTAGCGGACGGCGTGTGCATCCTGACTGGGGAAAAAGTCCCTAAAATTTCCGGAAACGACGGAGAAATGCGGTGATTTCCCGTTGACAATTTGTCGGAAACAGGTATAATGAATTCGTTCCATTTCATTGAACCGCAATGACGAAGCCAGCCCTGCGGCACGGACCC
>CAJFNE010000020.1 GCA_904393855.1 uncultured Oscillibacter sp.
GCGGCTCCAGGACCCTCTGGCGGAGCTGGTGAAGATCGACCCCAAGGCCATCGGCGTGGGGCAGTACCAGCACGACATGCCCCCCAAGCGGCTGGACGAAGCGCTGAACGGCGTGGTGGAGGACTGCGTCAACGCCGTGGGGGTGGACGTGAACACCGCCTCCCCCTCCCTGCTGCAGCGGGTGGCGGGGCTAAACGCCACCACGGCCAAAAACGTGGTGGCCTACCGGGAGGAAAACGGCCCCTTCACCTCCCGCAAGCAGATTTTAAAGGTGCCCAAGCTGGGGCCCAAGGCCTTTGAGCAGTGCGCAGGCTTTTTGCGGGTGCCGGAGAGCAAGTCCGTCCTGGACAACACCGCCGTCCACCCGGAGAGCTACGCCGCGGCGGAGCAGCTGCTCTCCCTCACCGGCCACTCCCTCACGGACGTGCGGGAGGGGAAGCTGGGGGACCTGAACGCCCAGATCAAGGCTTATGGCGAGGACAAAGCGGCGGAAGCCTGCGGCGTGGGGGTGCCCACCCTGCGGGACGTGGCGGCGGAGCTCCAGAAGCCCGGCCGGGACATCCGGGACGAGCTGCCCAAGCCCATCCTCCGCACCGACGTGCTGGAGATGAAGGACTTAAAGCCCGGCATGGTGCTGACAGGCACGGTGCGCAACGTCATCGACTTCGGCGTGTTCGTGGACATCGGCGTCCACCAGGACGGTCTGGTCCACATCTCCCAGGTGTCCAAGAAGTTCCTCAAGCACCCCTCCGAGGCGGTATCCGTGGGGGACGTGGTAAAAGTGGTGGTGCTGGACGTGGACGAGAAGCGGAAGCGGATCAGTCTCAGCATGAAGCAGGTAAAGGAGGGGAACTGACATGACGGAGCCGCAGGCCGTGATGCTGACCATCGACCAGGTGAACGACATCCTGGACGAGATTGCCGAGGGCTTCCCCCCCGCGCTGTTCCAGGAGCTCAACGGCGGGGTGAACCTCATCGAGGAGGCCAAGCCGGACCCGGAGTTCCCCCCGGGGGAGATGTATATTCTGGGGGAGTACTGCGACGACCTGCTGGGGCTGTACGTGAACCTGTACTACGGCTCCTTTGCCGCCCTGGCGGAGAAAGAGGGGTGGGATCGGGAGACCTGGGAGGACGAGCTGCGCATCACCCTCTCTCACGAGCTGACCCACCACATGGAGAACCTCAGCGGCCTCCACGCCCTGGACGACCGGGACGCGGAGGAGCTGGCCGCATGGAGGGAAGAGTTTGGACTTGCGTCCAGTGAGGAGTGAGGAGATAGGAGTTTCCGTTTGCGGAACCTCAAAGGAAAGCGGGAGCGGCTGTGCTGCTCCCGCTTTCTTTTGGGTCATTCAGAATCCGTTCCGCCACCGGCGGAACCCCACAGCTCCTATCTCCTATCTTCTAACTCCTATCTCGATTCCGCCCTTTCCAGGGAGAAGCTGCCCGCGGCGTGGTTGCCGGTGACCCACAGCTCGTACGCCCCGGTCTCCGGGATATCGATGGTATAGGTGCCGTCGGCCAGGGACGCCTCGTCAAAGATCGTCTCCCCGTCCGCGGCCTGCTGGAGCCGGACCTGCACATTGCCCCGGTCGTTCTCCAGCTCCAGCCGGAGCACGTCGCCGCCCTCCAGCTCCAGAAGCCGGAACTGCCGGCCGTGGAAGCTGGCGTAGTCCAGATACAGGCTGCTCTCGTCGCCGGACACGGCGCCGTCGTAGTAGCCGCCGTCCGGGATCTCCCCCACCTCCGGGGCGTAATAGGTGAACCACCAGGCCACGGAGTACAGGCACAACGCCGCGAGGGTGAGCACGAAGCACAGCAGCATCCCCACCCAGTCGTACTTCACCGCGCCGCCCTTCCGGGCGGACAGCAGGGCCTCCACCCCCAGGCTCACCAGGATCAGGGGGGAGAGCCTCATGACCCCCCGGAGGTCCACCTCCGGCCAGAACAGGGACACCAGCATGAGGATTCCCGCCGCCACTAGCGTGATCCCCAGGGTCACGGTCCCCACCCGGCGGGCGGGTCGCTCCCGCCGAACCTCCCCGCCGGAGACGGTCTCAGACATGGTCGCGGTCATCGGGCACCTCCGTCTCCGCCGGGGCGGACGCCTCCGGAGCGGTCTCCGGGCCGTCCTCCGGCTGCGCCGGCTCTTCCGCCGGAGCGGGCTCCGGGTCCGCAGCGCGGGCAGTCTCCTCCCCGGGGCGGGCCGGGGGCACGAATTCCGGGATGTCCTCCTCCCGTTTAGTCCTGGGCCCCCGGATGAACCACAGTCCCAGGAGGATCACCAGCACCGTCAGCACCAGGCGGGGCACGTCATAGCGCAGGAGATTGTACAGCCAATCCCAGCCCCAGATCCAGCCGATCCGGTCCAGCAATGTGTCGTAGAGCATATACACGCCCAGGAACACCAGCACCCAGCCGATGATGCTGTGGCGCTTGCGCAGCAGGGCATGGAGCTGCTGGGAGTCCATGTCGGACATGCCGAAGAGGTAGGCGTCCTCCGGCGGCTCCCCGGCGGCGATGCGAGCGCGGAGATTGTAGCTGTCAAAGAACGCGTAGGCCCACACCACCGGCAGGAAGAAGGCGATGGGCGCGATGCCGAAAAAGCCCGCCACAGCCAGCAGCGCGAAGAACAGCACCAGCAGGGAGATCCCCCGCTTCATATATCCCTGGTACATCTGTCCGCAGCCGGACAGGCAGGATGTGACAAACATCCAGAATCCATGTTTCACATTCATGAGAATCCTCCTCTTTGTGTGGCGGGCGCGTCCGCGCCCCGGTTGTCAAAAAAATCCGCCAAATGGGAAAAGGCGTCGGTCAGGTTCTGGGGCCACTGGGCCCAGGAGGTCACCGCCTCCTGCACAGATTCCAGCACCTGCCCCCGGTCCTCGGGGGCCATCGCCCGGTTTGGAAACAGCGTGCCGCCCCAGAGCATGGTGAGGGCCAGCACCACCGCGGCGGCCGCCGTGGCGTACCGGCTGGTGATCAGACGGAGCGTCCGGGCCCGGATGCGGCTCCAGAGGCTCTCTTGGCAGGAGCGGGCGGGTGTCAGCAGTTCCACATCCGTAAGGCGCTCCGTGTACCGCTCCAGGCACCAGTCGCAGAAGGCCAGGTGCTCGGCGATCTCCAGCCGGGTCAGCTCCTCCAGCTCATCTTCCCGGACCAGTGCCGCCAGCGCCTCGTCCGTCAGGTGTCCGTCGCTGCGGAAGACGTCCATATCCCTCACTCCTCTCTGATAGTTGTTTTCGCAGCAGGCCCTTTCCCCGGGCCAGCTGGGTGTGTATGGTCTTCACCGGCCGCCCCAGGGCCAGGGCCGTCTCCTCCGGGGTCTTCTCCTCCAGCAGGCACAGCCGGCACACGGACCCGTAGGGCTCCCGCAGGGATTCGATGGCGGAGCGGATCTCCGCCGCGCCGCTTCTGCCCAGGGCCAGCTCCTCCGCGGCGGGAGCCTCCCCTGGCGGCAGGGCCTCATCCCCCGGCAGCACCGTGCGCCGCTTCCAGGCGCTTTGCAGGTGGTCCTTGGCCTTGTTGGCGGCGATGCGCCCCAGCCACTGGCGCTCGTAGCCGGCGGGCATCGTCTCCCGGTGCAGGTAAGCGGAGAGGAAGGTCTCCTGGGTCAGGTCCTCCGCGGCGGCCGCGTCCCGGACCAGCTGGAAGCAAACGGTGTAGACCAGCCGCTCGTACTGGGCCACCAGCCGGGAAAATTCTTCTCTTGTCACTCCGGCCACGGTACGCTGCCACCTCCTTCCGCTCTGTTAACCATACGGCGCCGGGGGCGGTTTTTCTTCAAACTCCGCAAAAATTTTTGCCCGGTCTCTGGGGACCGCCCCCGCCCGCGGCAGCGGCGCCCCTCCGTCCTCCCCGGGACAGAGGGGCGCCGTCGGGCTATTTCCGCAGCAGGCGCCGCAGCGCGGCGGCGTCCAGCAGGTTCACGGTCTGGAAGGCCCCCCGGTAGAACACCGCCCAGTTGTTGAACACGCAGGGCAGGGATTTCGCCTGCTCCAGCGTCTCCACGGGCCGGAGGTGCAGGGGCGCGCCGGCCTCCTCACAGGCCCTCTGGGCCAGCTGGACGCTCTGCCAGATGTAGGGGCACTGGGCGTCGTAGTAGATGGTTAGCTCCGGGTCCTCGATGGTCTGGCGCTTGGCATTGGGGGCAAAGCGCGGCGCCGTCCCGTCCAGGGAGAGGGCCAGCAGCTCATAGCCCCCCGGCGCGGTGTCCACGGTCTCAAAGCCGAATTTCCGGGCGAACGCCTGGTCCGTGAGCCAGGCCTTCTGCTTGTCCGCCCCCAGCATGCAGACGCCGGACCGCCCCTGGGCCCGGGCATCCGCCAGGCAGGACTCCAGCAGGGCCCGGCCGTACCCTTTCCCCCGGTACTCCCCGGAGGTCCACAGGCAGTAGAGGTAGAGGTAGTTCTCCCCCTCCACGGGCACCCAGGCGGTCTCCAGGGGCGCGTACTCGATGAAGACGATCCCTTTCGCGTCCAGTTTGCGGAACACATGCCCCTCCCGGATGCGGTCCGCCAGCCACCGGCGCTTCGCCTCCACCCCCGGGTAGGGTTTTTTGCTGCGGATGATGCAGCACAGGTGCTCCCGGTCCAGGTTCTCCTCCGTCAGCTGAATCCAAACAGGCTCCATGCTCGTCTCTCCTCTCTATTCTGAGGCCCCGCGGGGCGGCTCAACCGGCGGGAACAGGGCCTCCCCGTCCAGGTCCACCCGGTACTCCCCGTCGATCAGCAGGCACGGGCAGTCATACCGCCGGCACAGCTCCCGGCAGCGCTCGTTCTCCGCGATCAGCCACGCCGGGGTGCAGCCGCTGTCGTCCAGCCGCCGCTCGATCACGTCCGCGTACCGGCGGATGTCCGCAAAATGGTGCTCGATATAGTCCCGCGTCATCGCCAGGCAGCAGAAGCGGATCTCCCGTAGCTCCCGGTCCGTGAAGTCCTCCCGCCAGCGAAAGAGGATGTAGCCGCCCTCGAGAATAAGGTGCTGCCGGTTCTCCAGAGCCGTCCGGGCGATCTCCCGGACGATCGGCCACAGGTACGCCTCCAGCGCCGCGTCGTCCTCCGGCGTCAGGGCGGTCTCGCCGCTGCGGATCAATCCCATCTTCAAATGGTCGATGGACAGGTACGGCACCCGGTGCCGCTCCAGCAGCCGCTGGGCCAGCAGGGTCTTCCCCGTGTGGGACGCGCCGGTCAAAAACAGGATCACCGCCCTCACCGCTCCTCTCTCTCGTCAGTTCCCCTGCATTGTACCACAGGGCCGCTGCCGCCGCAAGGCGTCCCGCCGGCGGACGCCCTTGCCAAAGCGTCTCTTTCGTGATACAATTTTTCTATCATTCTCAACAGACCGGAGGCGTCGCTATGGATCGCATCAGCAAGGAAAACTACTATTTGAACATCGCGGAGACCGTCCTGGAGCGGTCCACCTGCCTGCGCCGGCTCTACGGCGCCATCATCGTCAAGAACGACGAGATCATCTCCACCGGCTACAACGGCGCCCCCCGGGGTCGGGCCAACTGCTCCGACCTGGGCTACTGCTCCCGGGAGGCCATGAAGATCCCCCGGGGGGAGCGGTACGAGCTGTGCCGCAGCGTCCACGCGGAGGCCAACGCCATCATCTCCGCCTCCCGGCGGGACATGGCGGGGGGCACCATCTACCTGGTGGGCCGGGACGCCCGAACCGGCCAGCTGCTCTCCGACGCCACCTCCTGCTCCATGTGCCGGCGGCTGGTGATCAACGCGGGACTGGAGAAAGTAGTCATCCGCAAGACGGAGACGGAGTTTGAGGTGGTCCCCGTGTCCGACTGGATTCAGGAGGACGACCTGCTGGTCCCTCCGGCGCCGGACATGGATTTACGCTGACGAAAGGGTGAGCCATCACGTGAAGATCGGACTGGTCACATTCTATCATATCCACCACTACGGGGCGGCCCTCCAGGCGGCAGCCACGGAGCGGGCGGTGGAATCCCTGGGGCATGACTGCGAGATCCTCGACTACTACGTCAATCAGGACAACGCCCTGTTCCAGCCCCCCAAGGGCCTGGGCAGCGCCGCCCATGACGCCCACACCGCCCTGCACTACCAGGCGCTGAGGGCCCGCTACGAGCGGTTCCAGCAGTTCTCCCGGGACCATCTGCGCATCTCGAGCCATCACTACGAGAGCCTGGAGGAGCTGCGGAGCGCGGACCTGCCCTATGACGTGATCCTCGCCGGCAGCGACCAGATCTGGAATCCAAAGATCTTCCCGGACGGCCGCTTCGACCCGGTGTTCTTCGGCGCGTTTACCGACCGGCGGAAGATCGCCTACGCCCCCTCTTTCGGCATCCCCCAGATCCCGCCGGGGATGGAGGGGGAGCTGCGGGACTACCTCAGCCAATTCTCGCACCTCTCCGTGCGGGAGCGGCAGGGGCAGAAGATCGTCAAGGAGGTGGCCGGGCTGGACGTCCCGGCGGTGCTGGACCCCACGCTGCTGCTGACGGCGGAGCAGTGGGCCTCCGCCGCCTCTGACAGCTATTTCTCCACCCGGGGAGCTTTCGGCCCCCGGCTGCCGCAGCCGGCTCCCGGCGGCTATATCCTCTGCTACTGCATCAGCAAGCCTGGGGCGCTGGACCCCTATATTCAGGAGTTTGCCCGCCGGAGTCCCATGCCTATCGTGCAGCTGTGCGGCATCCGGCAGAAGGTGCACCCCAAAGCCCGCTGCGTGCTGAACGCGGGGCCGGCGGAATTTCTGGAGCTCTTTGCAAATGCCGCTTTCGTCTTTACGAACTCTTTCCACGGCACGGTGTTCGCCACCCAGTTCCAGGTGCCGTTCTTCACCGCTGTCTCCCCCAGCGAGCTGGCGGACCCGGAGAGCTCCCGGACCTTCAGCCTGCTGGGGCAGCTGGGGCTGTCCAACCGGGTGGTGGGTCAGGACGGCACCGCCGGCCTGGAGGCCCCCATTGACTGGGATACCGCGGCCAGCCGTCTGACCGAGGCCCGGAGCGCGGCTCTGGACTTCCTCCGGGCGGCCCTGAAGGACCGGCCCTATGCACCTCCCGCGGCCCAGCCCGCCTCCGCCAGCCTGCCCCGGCTGGCGGACCACGGCCGCTGCACCGGCTGCACCGCCTGCGCCAGCGGCTGCCCGGCAGACGCCATCACGATGGAGCGCAGCCGGGACGGCTTCGCCTACCCGGTGGTAAATCCGGACCTGTGCGTCCGCTGCGGCCACTGCACAGCGGTCTGTCCTCCTCTGCAGGAACGTCCGGCCCATTCCCTGCCGGCGGCCTTTGCCGCCTGGAACCGGGACGACCGGGTGCGCAAGGACTCCACCTCCGGCGGCGTCTTTACCACCCTGGCGGAGTATATCCTGGAGGGCGGCGGCGTGGTCTACGGCGCCGCCATGGACGACGGGCAGCACCTGCGGCACATCGCCTGCTTCCGAAAGGAGGACCTGTGGCGGCTGCGGGGCGCCAAGTACGTCCAGAGCGATTTGGGGAACACCTTCCGGGAGATCCGGGACGTGCTGCGCAAGCGTCCCGTCCTCTTCTCCGGCACGCCCTGTCAAGTGGACGGGCTGTACCGCTTCCTGGGCGGCAGGCCGGACAATCTCACCACCTGCGACCTGGTGTGCCACGGCGTCCCCTCCCCCGGCGTGTGGGAGGATACGGTCCGCTCTTTGGAGACCCGCAAGGGCAAGAAGATTCAGGCGGTGCGCTTCCGCAACAAGATCACCGGCTGGAAGGACAGCCACCTGACAGTGGTCTACACCGACGGCACGGTGGACTCCGCCCCCCTCTTCGCCACAGAGTACGGCCGGGCCTTTGGCCGGGCGCTGTTCCTGCGGTCCAGCTGCCACCAGTGCGCCTATACGAACCTGAACCGCCCCGGCGATTTCACCCTGGGGGATTTCTGGGGTCTGCGGCCCGACGAACTGGCGGAGCAGCAGATCCAGGGCGTCAGCCTGCTGCTGGTGAACACCACCCACGGCAGCTATCTCTTTGACCAGCTGGACCTGGGCCGGCGGGCCTATCCGGTGGAACGGGCCGTGGCCGGCAACCCCCGGCTGGCCTATCCCCTGGCCCCCGCGCCGGACCGGGCCGCCTTCTTCGCGGCCTATGCTCTGGAGCCTTTCGACCATGTGCGCCGGGAGTTCTGCGGCGTGCCGCCGCTTCCGGTGCGGGTGGCGGGCCGAATCCTGTCGCCAGAGGTCAAGGCCAAGCTCCGCGGAAAGCTCAAGTACGGCAAGCGCACCCCCGCCCTATTCGGGCGGGGGTGCGCTTGCGTGTCGAATTGTTTCGACACGCCGGGCAAGTTTTCAGAACTTCTGAAAACTTTGGATTTCATTGGCGCAGGACACCCTTCCTGGGTTTCCCGCGCACACCCTTCCTTCCCATTATCCGACTCCGTTGGTTTATCAATAGACTGGCGCACCCCCGCCCGAATAGGGCGGGGGTGCGCTTCTTCTTTCCGCTATTCGTTTTTCTTGGCGCTCTCTGGCGGATAGACCGCGTCCGGGGGAGAGATATCGTCCATGGTGACGATGTCCTCATCGTCCGGCATATCGCCGTGAGGCCCGACCTTTTCATCCACCCGCCGGAAACTGCTGTTCCGATTTTGGGTCCGCCAGCGGGAGACATCCAGCGTTCCGCTCCCCGAGAAGAGGTCGTAGTAGCTGGCATCCCGCAGCTTGGGCTGCCGATGGCGGACAATGGCCGTGATCGTGGGGTAGAGCACGATGGCGATCAGTCCGCCGGAGAAGCCGTTGTTGTAGAGGTTCAGCCCCGCCACCGGGCCGCCGGTCTGCAGCACCAGGGCGGAGTGGATGAAGCCCGCCAGCACGCCGTAGGGCCAGCCGAAATGGCCGGCGATAGGCGCCAGCGTGGTGCCAAAGAGCCCCGCCAGCTGCAGCGTGGGATAATCCGGCTGATAGTGCATCCCATAGGCGCCCAGATAAACTCCGGCCATCACCGGCAGGATATTCAGCGCGTGCTTGCCGAAGCCTCCGAACCCCATGATGGTGAAGATGCCGCCCAGGGTTGGGCCGTTCAGGTCCCCGCCCACCAGGAAAATATAGGCCATGCCGATGAGGCCGTTGACGCCCATGTTCACCAGGGTGGGCCCGGCGCCGAACATCCGCAGGTAGTCGCTGGGGGCCCGGCCGGTAGTGGACAGCAGCCGGCAGTAGCCGGCCCACACGGCCCAGGTGGGCAGGCCCGCGAAGAAGAACCCGGCCAGGATGAGCCCCAAGCATACGATCCCCAGCACGATGGCGAAAGTCACGTTGTAATCTGTCGCCCAGTACAGCACGGAGTCCGGACTGTCGCCGAACGCCGTCAAAACCGGCACGATCATCATGGCCAGCATGCCGCAGGCGAATCCCATGTTATACAGGTTCAGCCCGTTCTGGATTTTATATGTATAGGTGGACAGCGGCGGCAGAATGAACCCCACCAGCACGCCCACCAGCAGCCCCAAGGGCAAGCTGGCATTGACGCTGCCTAGGGCCATATAGCTCACCAGCGGGGAGAGAGAGGTGGCCAGCAGCGCAATGCCCGCGTATTTGCCGAAAGGCTCCCTCTGGTACTTCGCATACAGCCAGGTGCCCAGGAGAATGGGCCAGATATTGAACAGGTTTTTTCCGAACATAGAAAAGCCGGTCATCAGGCCGATCTCCGCCAGCGTGAAGCCGTTGAAGGAGTCCTTGGACAATTTGACGATCAAAATGGAGACGATGGTCACCAGGCCTGAATTCACCAGCGCGGCGCCCACGCCGGCAATATAGACGTAATCTGTAATCAGCAGATCCTGCATGGAGACGATCCGGTACAGCCCCGGCAGGATGTCCCGGGGGTCATCCAGAAGCAGACCCAGCAATATCAGCGTGATGGAAACCGCGATGGTTCCGTGAAAAATTTTATCATACCGATTCTTCAATCGCATTCCCCCTGGCGCAGATTTTATGGCGGTGGTTTTCAGCCGGCTTTCCTTGTATTGATATATATTATAAGATATTCGTATAGTTCCGGCAAGAGGAAATTTCAACATCGTGCGAAAGGCTTGTCCATCAGCATGCGGCTGGGTATAATGAATAAGTATGAGGTGATGAAAATGACATTCTCTCTGCGGGCAATTGCCCACATGCGCAGCGACTTTCCCGCCAAGTTCGGCGTCCCCCGGCAGAGCGGGCTGGTGCCGGAGCTGAAGTCCACCGTGGTGTTCACGCCGGAGTTCCGCAACCCCGATACGCTGCGGGGACTGGAGGGGTTCTCCCATTTGTGGCTGATCTGGCTGTTTGACCGCTCTGTCCGGGCAGAGTGGTCTCCCACCGTGCGCCCGCCCAGGCTGGGCGGCAACCAGCGTTTAGGGGTCTTTGCCACCCGTTCCCCTTTCCGGCCCAACCCCATCGGCCTATCCTGCGTGGAGCTGGCGGGCATCGAAACCACCGGGGAGGGGCCGGTGCTGCATGTCCGGGGCGCGGACCTGGTGGACGGAACCCCGATCCTGGACATCAAGCCCTACATCCCCTATGCCGACAGCCGCCCGGACGCCCGGTCCGGGTTTGCCCCCGGCCCCTCCGAGACGCTGGAGGTGGAGATCCCGCCGGCGCTGCTGGAGCGGGTCCCCCCGTCCCAGCGGGAGGCCCTGCGGGGGATCCTGGCCCAGGACCCCCGGCCCCATTATCAGGACGATCCGGAGCGGGTGTATGGGTTCGGCTTTGCCGGCATGGAAGTAAAGTTTATGGTCGCCCAGGGGCGGGTGGTGGTTTTGGACGTGGGGTGAAAGTGCGTCCGATGGGGCAAGGGCAACAGCCATGATGATGGCTGTTGCCCCCGTCCCGTCGGACCCCCCCATTCCCCATATGATCTATGCAAACACCACCGTCGTCCCGGTCTTCCCCTCCAGGGCCTCCACGCACTTATCCAGGCTGGTGATGACCGCCCGCTTGTGGGGATTGGTCCGGACAAACTTCATGGCCGCCTGGACCTTGGGCAGCATGCTCCCCACGCCGAACTGCCCCTCCGCCGCGTACCGGGCGGCCTCCGCCAGGCTCAGGCGGTCCAGGTCCCGCTGCTCGGGCTTGCCGAAGTTCACGGCCACCTTCTCCACCTCCGTCAGGATCAGCAGCACGTCGGCATCCACCTCCTCTGCCAGCAGCTCCGCGGCGAAGTCCTTGTCGATGACCGCCGCCACCCCCTCCAGGGTGCCGTCGGGGTTCTCCACCACGGGGATGCCCCCGCCGCCGCAGGTGATGACGATGGCGTGGTCCCACAAAAGGCGCACGGCGTTGATCTCCACGATCCGCCGGGGCAGGGGCGAAGCCACCACCCTCCGCCAGCCGCGGCCCGCGTCCTCCCGCAGGATATAGCCTTTCTCTTTCTCCAGCTGCCGGGCCTCCTCCTGAGTGTAGAAGCCGCCGATGGGCTTGGTGGGGTTCTGGAAGGCGGGGTCGTTCCGGTCCACGATCACCTGGGTGGTCAGGGATACCACCGGGTAGTTCCGGTTCCGCGCCGCCAGGGCGTACCGGAGGGCCTGCTGGATGTGGTAGCCGATATACCCCTGGCTCATGGCGCCGCAGACGTCGAAGGGCATGGGCGGCACCACGTCCCGAGCCGTCTCGCTGGCCAGCAGGATCCGGCCCACCTGGGGCCCGTTGCCGTGGACGATGGCCATTTCATAGCCCCGGCGACTGATCTCCGCGATGCGGCGGGCGGTCTCCCGCACCACCTCCAGCTGGGCCTCGGCAGTGGGGGCGGAGTCTTTGGACTGGAGGGCGTTGCCCCCCAGAGCGATCACAAGTCTTTCCGGCATGTAAATCCATCCTCTCTCATGGGCCGCCAGGCGGCCGTTGTTTGGATGCAGTTTGCGCGGGGAAACCGATTTTATGCACCCGTCGGAGCGCGGAGCTCCGTGTCCCCTCCCGCGGCGCTGAAAATCTTGCAAATTCTGCGAAAAAGGCCTTGCACTCTCACAGGAAGTGTGGTATATTGCATATGTTGGAACGGTAAGGTATGGAGTGGGCCCGGTGGTCCGCTCTTTCTTATTGGCATTTTCCCATTCTTAAAATTTGTAAATTCTGTCAAACCGTGGAGGTTGCTTGCGTGAAAAAGATTACGGAACTCACCGCCGAGCTGGCGGCGCCCGCCATCGCGGAGCAGGGCTGCACCCTCTGGGACGTGGAGTACGTCAAGGAGGCGGGCACCTGGTATCTGCGGGTCCTGCTGGACAAGGAGGGCGGCGTGGATATTCTGGACTGCGAGGCCGTCTCCCGGAAGCTGTCGGACCTGCTGGACGAGGTGGACCCCATTGAGGGCAGCTACACCCTGGAGGTGGGCTCCGCCGGGGCCGAGCGGGCCCTGAAGCGGCCCGGCGACTTCCAGCGCTACCTGGGCAGCCCCGTGCTGGTGAAGCTCTATCGGTCCATCGACGGCCGCAAGGAGATCCCCGGCACCCTCTCCGCCTACGACGAGGCCAGCGGCGACATCACAGTCAGCGCCGGCGGCACGGAGCAGACGTTTTCCAAAAAGGATGTGGCCCTGGTCCGGCTGCGGGTGGAATTCTGACAGCCGGTACGGCCTCCGCATCAAGCAGAACATAAGAATTTAATTGATATCTAAGGAGAGTCAACCGATGAAAGGCAAAAAGCAAAAGGAGCCCGCGGGCATGAACCCTGCGGAGATCTTTGCCGCTCTGGCACTGCTGGAAAAGGAGCGGGGCATTCCTCAGTCCTTCATGATGGAGAAGATCATTCAGGCCATCACCACCGCCTATAAGCGGGACCACCCGGACACGGAGAACGTCATCATCGACGTGGACGAGGAGCACCAGACCCTGCACATGTTCGTCCAGAAAACCGTGGTGGACGAGGAGGACTATGTGGACCCCCCCAACGAGCTGACGCTGGAGGAGGCCAAGAAGCTCTCCGCCAAGTATGAGATCGGCGACGTGGTGAACATTCCCGTGGACCACACGGAGTTCGGCCGCATCGCCGCCGGCAACGGCAAGCAGGTCATCATCCAGGGCCTGCGTGAAGCCGAGCGGGGCATGATCTATGACGAGTTCAACTCCAAGCAGCATGAGATCCTCACCGGCGTGGTGACCCGGATCGACCCCAACACCGGCAGCGCGTCTTTGCGCATCGGCACCGGCACGGAGAGCACCGAGGCCCTGCTGATGGCCGGGGAGCAGGTCCCCGGCGAGGAGCTCACCGAGGGCATGCACGTGAAGGTCTACGTGGTGGACGTGCGCCGCTCCACCCGGGGCCCCCAAATCCTGATCTCCCGGACCCACCCGGGCCTGGTGAAGCGCCTCTTCGAACTGGAGGTGCCGGAGATCTACGACGGCACTGTGGAGATCCGCTCCATTGCCCGGGAGGCCGGCAGCCGCACCAAGATGGCCGTGTGGTCCAACGACGAGAACGTGGACCCCATCGGCGCCTGCGTGGGTCCCCGGGGCCAGCGGGTGGCCAACATCGTCGACGAGCTGCGGGGCGAGAAGATCGACATCATCAAGTGGAGCGAGGACCCGGCCCAGTTTATCGCCGCGGCCCTGGCGCCCGCCGACGTGCTGAACGTGTGGATGGCGGAGGAGGGCAAGGCCTGCCGCTGCGTGGTGCCGGACGATCAACTGTCCCTGGCCATCGGCAAGGAGGGCCAGAACGCCCGCCTGGCGGCCCGGCTCACCGGCTACAAGATCGACATCAAGCCTGAGAGCTACCGGGACCCGGAGCCGGAGGCGGAGATGCCGGACGCGCCGGAGGACTTGGAGCCCGAGGCGGAAGCTTAACAGAAAGGCGGCCTGAACATGCCGAAAGTGAAGAAGATTCCCCAGCGGCAGTGTGTGGGCTGCCGGGAAATGAAGGATAAGAAATCCCTGCTCCGGGTGGTGAAATCCCCGGAGGGCACCGTCAGCCTGGACTTTGGCGGGAAGAAGCCGGGCCGGGGCGCATACGTGTGTCACGACGTGGCCTGCCTGCGCAAGGCCCGGAAGAGCCGGGCGCTGGAGCGGGCCTTTGAGACCGCCATCCCGCCGGAGGTCTACGACGCCATGGAGGCGGAACTGGGAGGCTCGGATGGACAGTCATAACATCCTCTCCCTGCTGGGACTCTCCCTGCGGGGCGGCCGCCTGGCGGTGGGCGAGGAGCCGGTGGAGGCCGCCGCTCGGGCCAAGGATGCCCGGGTGTTGCTGCTGGCTTCCGACGCGGCGGAGAATACCCGCCGGCGGGTGGAGCACTTCTCCCAGGTGGGGCAATGCCTGTATCTGACGCTCCCCTTTTCCAAGGCGGAGCTGGGCCGGGCGGTGGGGCGGACCGCCGCCGCCGTGGTGGCGGTGACGGACATCGGCCTTGCCAACGCGGTGGTCCGCCGCCTGGCGGACCTGGACGAGGCCCAGTACGGCGAGGCCGCCCAGCGGCTGGAGCTGAAAGCGAAGCGGGCCGCCGAGCGGCAGGCGGAGCGGAAGGCCCACGAGCGGAACGTCCGCTCCGGCGTCCGCAAAGCCAAGCCCCGTCCGCCGGACCCGCAGGCGGGCCGCAGCGGAAACCCCGACCACCGGTCCGGCCGGCAGCGGCCGCCGGATCAGGCAGAAAAGGGCGGGCGGAGACCGGCGGGGAGCAGGCGGTACACGCCGGAGAGCGGAAAGCCGCCCATTCCCCCAGGCCGGCAGTCCCGCGGGCGGCAGGCCTCTTCCCGCTCCCAAGGCGGTTCCCCATCCCGGCCGAATCCATACGCCCACAGCCGTCCCGTGAAAAAGGGCAAGGGCTCCTTCCGCAAGCGGGAGGGCTGACGGCCGGGAGTTAATTGGTACGAAATTTCCCCAGCCCTCGGGTTGGAGCAGAACGAGGTGTTTTGATTGGCGATTGAGAAATACAGAGTCCATGAGGTGGCGAAGGACTTCGGTCTGCCCACCAAGGCGATCAGCGAAATTCTGGCAAAATACGCCGCGGCGCCCAAGAACCATATGCAGGTCTTGGACGACCGGGAGCTGTCCATTATTTTCGACTATCTGACCCAGCACAACCAGGTCTCCGGCATCCAGGTGATCTTCGCGGACACCTACCAGGAGAAGAAGGCGGAGGAGCCCGCTCCCAAGGCGGAATCCGCCCCCGCCGCCGCTCCCCAGCAGCCGGCGCAGCAGACTGCCCAGCCCCAGAAGCCACAGCAGCCCAAGGGCGGCGAGGCCTCCAAGCCGGCGGCTCAGCAGCCGGTCCAGCGGCCCACCACCCGGGTGCCTCAGAGGAAGATTGTGGACACCCGCAAGGGCGGCGACGTAAACCTGGCCAAGTACGACGAGCGGCTGGAGGACCTGGGCGGCCAGCGGGGCGAACGGATGCAGCAGCGGGGCGGCAAGGAGAAGTTCCGCAACAGCAACCAGCGGCGGAACAACCAGCCGTTCTCCAACAAGCGGCGCCAGGACGAGGCGGAGAAAATGCGCCGCCTCCAGCTGGAGATTGCCAAGAAAGCACCCGTCAAGGTCTCCATTCCCGATGAGATCAGCGTGGGCGAACTGGCCAGCCGCATGAAGAAGACCGGCGCCGAGGTGGTCAAATGCCTGATGAAAAACGGCGTCATGGCCTCCCTCAGCCAGATCATTGACTATGACACCGCCGCCTTTGTGGCCGAGGAGATGGGCTGCAAGGTGGAAAAAGAAGTGGTGGTCACCATTGAGGAGAAGCTCATCGACACCACCGAGGACAAGGCCGAGGACCTGGTGCCCCGGGCCCCCGTGGTGGTGGTCATGGGCCACGTGGACCACGGCAAGACCTCCCTGCTGGATACCATCCGCCACACCTCTGTGGCGGCGGGCGAGGCCGGCGGCATCACCCAGCACATCGGCGCCTACCAGGTGCAGGTAAACGGCAAGCCCATCACGTTCCTGGATACGCCGGGCCATGAGGCGTTCACCTCCATGCGGGCCCGGGGCGCCATGGTGACGGACATCGCCATCCTGGTGGTGGCGGCGGACGACGGCATCATGCCCCAGACTGTGGAGTCCATCAACCATGCCAAGGCCGCGAACATCCCCATCATTGTGGCCATCAACAAGATCGACAAGCCCGAGGCCAATCCGGACCGGGTCATGCAGCAGCTGACGGAGTACGGCCTGGTCCCCGAGGAGTGGGGCGGCGAGACCATCTGCTGCAAGATCTCCGCCAAGCAGCACATCGGCATCGAGAACCTGCTGGAGATGGTGACGCTGACCGCCGAGATGGAGGAGCTGAAGGCCAACCCCAACCGGGCGGGCCAGGGCACCGTCATCGAGGCCCGGCTGGACAAGGGCCGCGGCCCCGTGGCCACGCTTCTGGTCCAAAACGGCACCCTGAAGCAGGGCAACATCATCATCGCCGGCACCGCTGTGGGCCGCGTCCGCACCATGCTGGACTACAAGGGCAACCGCCTCACCGAGGCCGGTCCCTCCGTCCCCGTGGAGATCGCGGGCCTCTCCGAGGCGCCCACCGCCGGCAGTCCCTTCTTCGCCGTGGCCGACGAGCGCATGGCCCGGGAGCTGGTGGAGCAGCGCAAGGCCGAGGAGAAGGCCAAGGCCGCCGCTCCCGTGCAGAAGGTCTCTCTGGAGAACCTGTTCGATCAGATCCGCTCCGGCGAGCGCAAGGAGCTGGCCCTGATCGTCAAGGCCGACGTCCAGGGCAGCGTGGAGGCTTTGAAGGCCTCCCTGGAGAAGCTCTCCAACGACGAGGTGAGCGTGAAAGTCATCCACAGCGGCGTGGGCGCCATCAGCGAGTCCGACGTCATGCTGGCCGCCTCTTCCAACGCGATCATTGTGGGCTTCAACGTCCGGCCCGACGCCGCCGCCCGGGACGGCGCACAGCGCCAGCACGTGGATATGCGGATGTACCGGGTCATCTACGACTGCATCGACGAGATCGAGGCCGCCATGAAGGGCATGCTGGCCCCCAAGTACCGGGAAGTGGTGCTGGGCCACGCGGAGGTCCGCCAGACCTACAAG